>NZ_QTPU01000022.1:0-160739 GCF_003857805.1 Burkholderia sp. Bp9099 | reverse complement strand
TCGCGCGTTCGTCGAACACGACGCCGGTGGTCGTGCTGCGCTTTGAAGCGGAGACCAAGGAAGGGCTCGAGCGCATCCAGGCGGACTTCCGCCGCGTGCTGACGGCCGCGAAGCCGGACGTCGAGCTGCCGTTCTGAACCCCGGCGGCCTGCGGGCCGCCGCCGGTGCGACGACGGTAGAAGGATCGTCGCGCCATTCCCGAAAAGCGGCGCACGCTGACGGCGTGCGGCCGCTTTTTGCCTGTGTGCCTCCCCGGGCGCGATAAAATCGCGTCTTTATGCCTGTCGCCGGCTGTCCGCCGGCGTTTTTTCAGCGTGCAAAAGATCCTGATCGTGCGCGTGTCGTCGCTGGGCGACGTCGTGCACAACATGCCGGTGATCGCCGATATCCGGCGTCGCCATCCCGACGCGCAGATCGACTGGCTCGTCGAGGAGAGCTTCGTCGACCTCGTGCGGCTCGTCGACGGCGTGCGCGACGTGCTGCCGTTCTCGTTGCGCCGCTGGCGCAAGAAGCCGTTCTCGGGCGCGACGTGGCGCGAGATCCGCGCGTTCCGCAAGCGCCTCGCGGCCGAGCAGTACGACCTCGTGATCGACTGCCAGGGGCTCATCAAGACGGCCTGGGTCGCGAGCTGGGCGCGCGGCCCGCTCGCCGGCCTCGGCAATCGCACCGACGGCGCCGGCTACGAATGGCCGGTGCGCTTCTTCTATCGCAAGCGCGTGCCGATCGCGCCGCGCACGCACGTGGTCGAGCGTTCGCGCCAGCTGGTCGCGGCCGCGCTGGGCGACCCGGCGCCGACGCCGGCCGATCCGGTCGACTTCGGCCTCGATACGCGCGCGGCGGCGCGCGCGGTCGCGACGCTCGGCCTGAACCTGCCGGTGCCGTACGTGGTGTTCGTGCATGCGACGTCGCGCGCCGACAAGCAGTGGCCGGATGCCGCTTGGATCGAGCTCGGCCAGGCGCTCGTGCGGCGCGGCGCGTCGCTCGTGCTGCCGTGGGGCAACGACGCGGAGCGCGCGACCAGCGAGCGGCTCGCTCAGTCGTTCGGCGCGGCGGCGATCGTGCCGCCGAAGCTGTCGCTGCCGGCCGTCGTCGGCCTGATCGACGGCGCGGCCGCGACGGTCGGGGTTGATACAGGTCTGGTTCACATCGCGGCCGCGCTGAAGCGTCCGACGGTCGAACTGTACAATTTCGCGACGGCCTGGCGCACCGGCGGATACTGGTCGCCGAACGTCGTCAATCTCGGCACGGCGGGGCAGCCGCCGTCGATCGCGCAGGTGAAGGCGGCACTCGCGGGCTTCGGCCTGCTGTGATGCCCGTCATGCCTGTCCTGCCTGCCTTGCCTGTCACGCACGCGAACCGATCATGAGCGAATCCCAGATCATCGAAGTCCCGTCCGCCGACTGGAGCGGACACAACCTGTCGACGCCGCGCGAGCAGCTGCTCGCCGCGGTCGAGGAAGGCAAGGTGCTGTATTTCCCGCACCTGCGCTTCGCGATCGAAGGCGGCGAGGAAGCGTTGCTCGATCCGGCGCTCGCCGACCCGAAACGCAAGAACATCAGCCTCGCGCCGAACGGCGGCGCGCTCGTCGGCGTGCTCGGCGACAGCGTCACGCAATCGGCCGTGCGCGCGCTGGTCGCGCGCTTCCAGCAGCAGGCCGGCACGCTCGTCGACGGCCTGTTTCCCGAATACCGCGGCAAGCTGCGCGTCGCGCCGACGAGCCTGCGGCTGATGCAGGTCGAGACGCGCCAGACATCCTGGCGCAAGGACGACAGCCGGCTGCACGTCGACGCGTTCCCGTCGCGGCCGAACTACGGCGAGCGGATCCTGCGCGTGTTCACGAACGTGAACCCGGCCGGCGTGCCGCGCGTGTGGCGTGTCGGCGAGCCGTTCGAGGACGTCGCGAAGCGCTTCCTGCCGAAGATCCGGCCGCAGTTGCCGGGCTCGGCGTGGCTGTTGAACCTGCTGCACGTGACGAAGTCGCCGCGCAGCGCGTACGACCACCTGATGCTGAACCTGCACGACGGGATGAAAGCCGATCTCGACTACCAGAAGACTTGTCCACAGCAGACGATGCCGTTTCCGCCGGGCAGCGTGTGGATATGTTTCTCCGATCAGACTTCGCACGCTGTGATGTCCGGCCAGTTCATGCTCGAGCAGACCTTCTTCCTGCCGGTCGACGCGATGGTGCGTCGCGAATGCGCGCCGCTCGGGATTCTCGAGCGCCTGCAGGGCAGGGCGCTGGTTTGAGCGCGCCTTTTCACCGACGCAATACGAGGGCTGCTGCATGCTGAGGGCGATCTATCGCGCGCTGTGGTGGCTCGTCGCGCCGATCGCGGTGATCCGGCTCCTCGTGCGCTCGCGCAAGGAGCGCGGCTATCGCGAGCACATCGGCGAGCGCTTCGGCCACGTCGCCGGCCGTTCGCCGGACGATCGCGCGCCGCTGATCTGGGTGCATGCGGTGTCGGTCGGCGAGACGCGCGCCGCGCAGCCGCTGATCGACGCGCTGATGCGCGCGCGGCCCGACGCACGCATCCTGCTCACGCACATGACGCCGAGCGGCCGCGCGACCGGCGAGCAGATCTTCGGCGAGCGCGTGCTGCGCTGCTACCTGCCGTACGACATGCCGGGCGCGGTGCGGCGCTTCCTGCGCGCCTGGCGGCCGACGCTCGGCCTCGTGATGGAAACCGAGGTGTGGCCGACGCTGGTCGACGAGTGCCGCCGCGCGGACGTGCCGCTCGTGCTGACCAACGCGCGGATGTCCGCGCGCTCGCATCGGCGCGCGGCGAAGTTCGGCGCGGCGACGCGCGACGTGTTCGGCGGATTCTCGCGCGTGCTCGCGCAGAGCCCGGCCGACGCGGAGCGGCTGACGTCGCTCGGTGCACGCAACGTGGCGGTGCTGGGCAACCTGAAGTTCGACATGACGACGCCGCCGGAACTGGCGGCGCGCGGCCACGCATGGCGCGACGCGATCGGCACGCGGCCGGTGTGGGTCGCGGCCAGCACGCGCGAGAACGAGGAGGCGCTGGTGCTGCAGGCGTTCGCCGCGATGAAGACGGCCGGTGCGCTGCTGATTCTCGTGCCGCGTCATCCGCAGCGCTTCGCCGAAGTGGAAGCGCTGGTCGCGCGCAATGGGTTCAAGTGCGTGCGGCGTTCGGTGTGGAGCGCCGACGCCGCGGCGCTCGCGGCCGGCCGACCGGCCGCCGAACCGTTGCCGGCCGACGTGACGGTGCTGCTCGGCGATTCGATGGGGGAACTCGGCGCGTACTATGCGGCCGCCGACGTCGCGTTCATCGGCGGCAGCCTGCTGCCGCTCGGCGGGCAGAACCTGATCGAGGCGTGTGCGGTCGGCGTGCCGGTGCTGATCGGCCCGCACGTGTTCAACTTCACGCAGGCGACCGCCGATGCGGTCGCGGCCGGCGCGGCGATGCAGGTCGCGGATCCGCTCGATCTCGCGCACGTGCTCGATGCGCTGTTCGCCGACCACGCGCGGCGCGTCGCGATGGGCGCGGCCGGCGCCGCGTTCGCGTCGCGCCATCGCGGCGCGACCGCGCGCTCGGTGGACGTGCTCGCGGCGCTGCTGCCGCCCGTCGAGCGCGGCGGGCGTGCGATGCACGGCGCGGCCGACGCATCCGACGACTGAGCGGGCGGCGCAGGGCCGTCCCCCGGGCCGACGTGGCGGCGGCATGTCGCCGCCGCGTCGCTCACACCGTCAGCAATCCTTTCCTTTCGATGAACGCGACGACATCGGCGACGCCCTCGAGCGCCTTCAGGTTCGTCATCACGTAAGGCCGCTCGCCGCGCATCTTCTTCGTGTCGGACGCCATCACGTCGAGGTTCGCGCCGACGAGCGGCGCGAGATCCGTCTTGTTGATCACGAGCAGGTCGGACTTCGTGATACCGGGCCCGCCCTTGCGCGGAATCTTCTCGCCGCCGGCCACGTCGATCACGTAGATCGTCAGGTCCGACAGCTCGGGGCTGAAGGTCGCCGCGAGATTGTCGCCGCCCGATTCGATGAACACGATGTCGGCGTCGGGGAAGCGCGACAGCATGCGGTCGACGGCCTCGAGGTTGATCGACGCATCCTCGCGGATCGCCGTGTGCGGGCAGCCGCCCGTCTCGACGCCCATGATGCGTTCCTCGGGCAGCGCGCCCGCGACCGTCAGCAGGCGCTGGTCTTCCTTCGTATAGATGTCGTTCGTGATCGCGACGAGGTCGTAGCGCTCGCGCATCGCCTTGCACAGCATTTCGAGCAGCGTGGTCTTGCCGGAGCCGACCGGGCCGCCGATGCCGACGCGCAGCGGCGGCAGTTTCTTGGTGCGGCGGGCGGAGGAGGTTGCGGGTGCGTTCATGGCGTGGATCGGGTTCAGGAGCGGAACAACCGCGAATACTGGGTTTCGTGCCGTGCGGACAGGATGCCGAGCTGCGGCGCGAACGTGTTGATGGCGTCGGGCGGCGTCGCGAGCGCGCGGCGCACGGCCGCGTCGATCGCGCCGCGCAGCGCGACGATGATGCGCTGGCCGGCGAGCTGGCCGAGCGGCACCGCTTTCAGCGCGGCCGATGTCTGGTTCTCGACCCAGCCGAACGCGTATGCGGCGAGCGTGGCGTCGGCGCCGGCACCGTGTGCGGCGGCCGCGTATGCGAATGCGGTCGGCAGCGCGATCGGCGTGAGCGATGCGAGCGTCGCGCGGCGCGCGGGATCGCCCCATTCGAGCGACGCGCACAGTTGCGCGAGCGACCAGCCCATCTGTTCGGTCTCGCGGCGCAGCTCCGCCGATTCGCGGCTCGCGACGAACCATGCGTTCTCGCGCGCCAGCGCGTCGGCGTCGTGCGCGTGCCAGCGCGCGAGCTGGTGCGCGAGGAACGGCAGCTCGCCGTGTGCGAGCACGTCGGTCAGCCCGCTCGCGATCCAGTCGCACGCGGTGTCGGCGTCGCGGATCAGGTTCGCGTCGAGCGCGGCTTCGAGTCCCTGCGAATAGCTGAACGCGCCGATCGGCAATGCGGGCGACGCGAGATGCAGCAGCGCGACGAGCTCAGTGGTGGTCATGACCGTGGTGGCCGTGCGAGCAGCCGGGACCATGCTGATGATCGTGATCGTGATCGTGATCGTGCGAGTGCGAGTGGCCGTGGTGTTCGCCGAAGACCTGCTGCGCGAGCGCGTAGTCCTCGGCGAACGTCGCATCGTGCCCGTGCTTGTGGCCGCCACCATATGCGCCGGCTTCCGGCTGGAACGGTGCGCTCGTTTCTTCGACCTGCGTGTCGAGCCGGCGCAGCATGTCAGCGAGCACCGGATCGGCTTCGAGCTTCAGGTAACCGTCGCCGATCTCGACCGGCGTGTGACGGTTGCCGAGGTGATACGCGGCGCGCATCAGCGTGAGCGGGTCGGCCGCGCGCACCAGCAGCACGGTCTCGGAGGCAGCGGTGACGCGCACGAGCGCGCCGTCGTCGGCGACGAGCACGTCGCCGTCGCGCAGCACGGTGCCGCGCGGCAGCAGGACCGCGACGTCCTCGCCGGTGTCGAGCGTGGCCGCGAGGCGGCTCTTGCAGCGGGCGTCATAGGCGAGCGTGAGCGTCGGCGCGCGCGCGACGAGCGACGCGGCGAGCTTCACGTTCGGGGCAATGCGTTTGTCGAGGGTGCGCATGGAACGGAAAACCGGAAATCAGAACAGGAAATAGCGCTGCGCCATCGGCAGCACCGTCGCCGGCTCGCAGGTGAGCAGCTGGCCGTCGGCGATCACGTCGTAGGTTTCGGGATCGACGCTGATCGACGGGCGCCATGCGTTGTGGATCATGTCGGCCTTCGTCACGTTGCGGCAGTTGCGCACGGGCACGACGCGCTTCGCGAGCCCGTAGCGTTCGGCGATGCCCGCGTCGGCCGCCATCTGCGACACGAAGGTCAGCGACGTGCGCGCGAGCGCACCGCCGCGCGTGGCGAACATCTCGCGGTAGTGGACCGGCTGCGGCGTCGGGATCGACGCGTTCGGGTCGCCCATCTGCGCCATCGCGATCATCCCGCCCTTCAGGATCATCGACGGCTTGATCCCGAAGAATGCGGGCTCCCACAACACGAGGTCGGCCCACTTGCCGGGTTCGATCGAACCGACTTCGTGCGCGATGCCGTGCGTGATCGCCGGGTTGATCGTGTACTTCGCAACGTAGCGTTTCGCGCGGAAGTTGTCGTTGCGCGCGCCGTCCTCGGGCAGCGCGCCGCGCTGCACCTTCATCTTGTGCGCGGTCTGCCAGGTACGGATGATCACTTCGCCGACGCGGCCCATCGCCTGCGAGTCGGACGACAGCATCGACAGCGCGCCGAGATCGTGCAGGATATCTTCGGCCGCGATCGTCTCGCGGCGGATCCGCGATTCGGCGAACGCGAGATCCTCGGCGATCGACGGATCGAGGTGGTGACACACCATCAGCATGTCGAGATGCTCGTCGAGCGTGTTGATCGTGTACGGGCGCGTCGGGTTGGTCGACGACGGCAGCACGTTCGCTTCGCCGCACACCTTCAGGATGTCGGGCGCATGGCCACCGCCCGCGCCTTCGGTGTGGTACGTGTGGATCGTGCGGCCCTTGAACGCGGCGACGGTCGATTCGACGAAGCCGCCTTCGTTCAGCGTGTCGGTGTGGATCGCGACCTGCGTGTCGGTATCGTCGGCGACCGACAGGCAGTTGTCGATCGCGGCGGGCGTCGTGCCCCAGTCTTCATGCAGCTTCAGGCCGATCGCGCCGGCCGCGATCTGCTCGACGAGCGGCTGCGGCAGGCTCGCGTTGCCCTTGCCGAGGAAGCCGAGGTTGATCGGCCAGCCGTCGGCCGCCTGCAGCATCCGCTCCATGTGCCACGGGCCCGGCGTGCAGGTCGTCGCGTTGGTGCCGGTGGCCGGCCCCGTGCCGCCGCCGAGCATCGTCGTGACGCCCGACGCGAGCGCTTCGTCGATCTGCTGCGGGCTGATGAAGTGGATGTGCGTATCGATGCCGCCGGCCGTCACGATCAGCCCTTCGCCGGCGATCACTTCGGTCGCCGCGCCGATCGCGATCGTCACGCCGGGCTGGATGTCGGGATTGCCGGCCTTGCCGATCGCGGCGATCCGGCCGTGCTTGATCGCGATGTCGGCCTTCACGATGCCCCAGTGATCGAGGATCACCGCGTTCGTGATGATCGTGTCGGGCACGTCGGCGGCCACGCGCTGCGACTGGCCCATCCCGTCGCGAATCACCTTCCCGCCGCCGAATTTCACCTCCTCGCCGTAGGTCGTGAAGTCGCGTTCGATCTCGATCAGCAGTTCGGTATCGGCGAGCCGCACGCGGTCGCCCGTCGTCGGCCCGAACATTTCCGCGTACGCGCGGCGGCTCAAGCGTAGTGTCATGTGCTGTTCCTGAAGAGCGGGGCGCGGCTTACAGCGGCCCCATCACCTTGCCCTGAAAACCATAGACGGCGCGTTCGCCGGCCAGCTCGACGAGCTCGACGGTGCGCGTCTGGCCCGGCTCGAAGCGCACGGCCGTGCCGGCCGCGATGTTGAGCCGGAAGCCACGCGAGGCCGCGCGATCGAACGACAGCGCGTCGTTGACTTCGAAGAAGTGGTAGTGCGAGCCGACCTGCACCGGGCGGTCGCCGGTGTTCGCGACGACGAGCGAGATCGTCGCGCGGCCCGCGTTCAGTTCGTGCTCGCCGTCGTCGGTGAGGATTTCGCCGGGGATCATGCGTGCTACCTCGGTCACGGAATCGGGTGGTGGACGGTGACGAGCTTGGTGCCGTCCGGGAAGGTCGCCTCGACCTGGATGTCGGGGATCATCTCCGGCACGCCGTCCATCACGTCGTCGCGCGTGAGCAGCGTCGTGCCGTAGTGCATCACCTCGGCGACGGTCTTGCCGTCGCGCGCGGCTTCCATCAGCGCGGCGGTGATGAACGCGACCGCTTCCGGATAGTTGAGCTTCAGCCCGCGCGCGCGGCGGCGCTCGGCCAGCAGCGCTGCCGTGAAGATCAGCAGCTTGTCCTTTTCTCGGGGAGTCAGTTTCATGAAGGCAGTCGTTCAGGAAAACGTAATTTTTATCGGTGCGCGGGATGCCGGCGGGGGCGCGGTTCATCGTAGCACCGCGCCGTTGTTCCTGCGTCGTGTATCCGATATGTAAGCAGCAAGGTGCGTGCCATGTCGGTGCGGCGTGCGGCGATGCGCGATCGTGGTGCGCGATGCATGGATCGTGGGCAACGCGGGCGTCGCTGCTGCGCCGAAACGGTGCGTGCCGGGCCGCGTGCTCAGGTCTGCCAGAGGCGCAGCGGTCGCGCGTCGACACCGTGCACGAGCGGGCGCAGGTGGAGCCAGCAGTCGGTGAAGTGACGCTGCAGCGCTTCCATCGACGTCGACACCGCGCGCACCAGCACGACGCCCGGCGTCACGCAGGTCGCGCCCGCGCGCAGCGTGTCGTCGAACGGCATCCGCGCGGCAAGCGTTTCGGCGAGCGCGGCATCGCACGCGGCGCCGGCCGCCCACAGCGTGCCGTACACGGGAAAGCCGGCGAGGCCCTGCAGCGAGCCGCGCAGCGGATCGTGTGCGTCGAGCAGCGCGCGCTCGGTCCACAGCGGCCGGCCGTCGGCATCGACGAGTGCCGAACCCGACACGATGCGGCCCGCCGACCACGTTTCGCCGGCCGCCTGCCGGCCGAGCTGCGTCGCGTCCCAGCCGATCGCGCTCGCGCCCGCGCCGAGCGTCACCGTGAAGTCCAGCGCGGCGTGGGCCGCGTCGAAGAACAGGTTGTTCTGCGGCAGCCAGTCGAGCTTCGCGTGCGCGCCGACCGTGATGCCGATGCGTTGCGTCGCGTCGAGGCCGTTCGACTTGTACCACTTGGTCGCGCCGGGCGTCGTCAGCACCGCGTGCGTGCCGTCGCCGAGCGCGATGTCGATGTCGAGCCGGTCGCCGCCCGCGACACCGCCCGGCGGGTGGACGATGACCGCGTGGCAGATCGCGTCGCCTTCCGGATACAGCGGCCGCTGCACGCGCAGCGGGCCGTCGTGCAGCCGATGGACGAGCGTCGTGCGCGCGCCGTGCCGTTCGAAGCCGAGTTCGAGACGGCCGCGCCACGACTTGGCGACGGCGGGGCGGGACAGCGGGGCGTGGGAATCGAGGGCGGACATCGGCGGGAAGCAGGGAACGGGCGCGGTGATCGAGGATGCTACCGCAACACTATACGCTTGGGTGTTCGGGTTGCCGAACGTGGCGAAGGGGAGCGGCGACGGCGCCGGCCATCGCGTGACATGCGTCGACCGTCGGCGCCACGCGTGGGCGCAATCCTGCGCTGCGTGGCGCGCTACACCGCGATCAGCTCGCGCACGCCGTTCGTTTCCATGTCCCGCGCATCGCCGCCGGCGATGACCTCGCCGCGGCTCATCACCCAGTAATGGTCTGCGATCGAGCGCGCGAAGTCGTAATACTGCTCGACGAGCAGCACGGTCATCTTCGATTCGTCGACGAGCTGGCGCAGCGTGCGGCCGATGTCCTGGATGATCGACGGCTGGATGCCCTCGGTCGGCTCGTCGAGGATCAGCAACTGCGGCTCGCTCATCAGCGCGCGGCCGATCGCGAGCTGCTGCTGCTGGCCGCCCGACAGGTCGCCGCCGCGCCGGGCGCGCATGTCCTTCAGCACCGGGAACAGGTCGTAGATGCGGTCGGGCACTTTCGATGGCGCCTTGCGGCTTGCCGCGCCGACGAGCAGGTTCTCCTCGACGGTGAGCCGCGGAAAGATGTCACGGCCCTGCGGCACGTACGCGAGCCCGGCCGCGACGCGCGCATACGGCGGCAGTGCGCCGAGCGCGGTGCCGCGCCACGACACGCTGCCGCTCTTCGCGGCGACGACGCCCATCAGGCAGCGCAGCAGCGTGCTCTTGCCGACGCCGTTGCGGCCGAGCAGCACGGTGAGCTTGCCGTCGTCGGCGGCCAGCGTCACGTTGCGCAGGATGTGGCTGCCGCCGTAGTACTGGTTCAGTGCATCGATCTTCAGCATTGCGTCACCGTCCGAGGTAAGACTCGATCACCGCGTCGTCGCGCTTGACCTGGTCGAGCGTGCCTTGCGCGAGCACCGCGCCTTCGGCCATCACCGTCACGCGGCCCGTGTCGCCCGCGAGCGCCGCGACGAACTCCATGTCGTGCTCGACGACCATCATCGAGCAGGTGCCGCGCAGCGTGTTCAGCAGCTTCGCGAGCTCCATCGTCTCGTGGTCGGTCATCCCGGCCGCCGGCTCGTCGAGCAGCAGCAGGGCGGGGCGCTGCATCAGCAGCATGCCGATCTCGAGCCGCTGCTTCTGCCCGTGCGACAACTCGCCGGCCGCGCGATACGCGTCGCTTTCGAGGCCGATCAGCGCGAGCGTCTCCTCGATCTTCGCCTGCGCCGCGCGGTCGAGCCGCGCGCGCAGCGACGCGAGCCAGCCCTTGTCGGTCTGCATCGCCAGTTCGAGGTTTTCCCACACCGGATGCTGTTCGAACACGGTCGGCTTCTGGAACTTGCGGCCGATCCCCGCGCGCGCGATCCCGGGTTCGTTCATCCGCGCGAGGTCGATGGTCTGGCCGAGAAACACCTTGCCCGCATCGGGCCGCGTCTTGCCGGTGATCACGTCCATCATCGTGGTCTTGCCCGCGCCGTTCGGGCCGATCACGCAGCGCAGCTCGCCCGCGTCGATCGCGAGCGACAGCTTGTTCAGCGCGCGAAAGCCGTCGAAGCTCACCTCGATGTCCTCGAGGTAGAGGATCGTGCCATGCGACGTGTCGATGCCGGGCGGCGCCACGCGGCCCATCGATGCGCTGCCGCTGACGGCCAGCAGCTCGTCCTCGGGCGGTGGCGTGAACTGGTAGAGGGCGGTGCCGTTCATGCGCGTTTCCCCTTTGCGAGCAGCGTGTCGACGAGGCCCATGATGCCGCGCGGCAGCAGGAGCGGCACGAGCACGAAGATCAGGCCGAGAAAGAACAGCCAGTATTCGGCGAAGTACGCGGTAAAGAGGCTCTTCGCGCCGTTCACCGCGAACGCGCCGACGATCGGCCCGATCAGCGTGCCGCGCCCGCCCACCGCGACCCAGATCGCCATTTCGATCGAGTTGCCGGGCGACATCTCGCCGGGGTTGATGATGCCGACCTGCGGCACGTACAACGCGCCCGCGATCCCGCACAGCACGGCCGACAGCGTCCATACGAACAGCTTGTACGCGAGTGGGCTGTAGCCGAGGAACATCAGCCGCGTCTCGCCGTCGCGCACCGCGGTGACCACGCGCCCGAGCTTGCTGGTGACGATTGCGCGCGCGACGATGAACGCGAGCACGAGCGTCGCGAAGGTCAGCAGCAGCAGCACCGTACGCGTGCCGGGCGACGTGATCGGAAACCCGGCGATGCGCTTGAAGTCGGTGAAGCCGTTGTTGCCGCCGAAGCCCGTCTCGTTGCGAAAGAACAGCAGCATCGCCGCGAACGTCAGCGCCTGCGTGATGATCGACAGGTACACGCCCTTCACGCGCGAGCGGAACGTGAAGAAGCCGAACACCCACGCGAGCACGGCCGGCACGAGCACGACCAGCGCGAGCGCCCACGCGAGATGCTGCGTGCCGCTCCAGTACCACGGCAGTTGATGCCAGTCGAGAAACACCATGAAGTCGGGCAGGTCGCTGCCGTACTTGCCGTCGCGGCCGATCTCGCGCATCAGGTACATGCCGATCGCATAACCGCCGAGCGCGAAGAAGAGGCCGTGGCCGAGGCTGAGAATGCCGCAGTAGCCCCACACGAGATCGAGCGCGAGCGCGGCGATCGCGTAGCACATCAGCTTGCCGGCGAGCGTCATCGCATACGCGGACAGATGGAACGCGCTCGACTCGGGCGCGACCAGCGCGGCGAGCGGCACGCCGATGCCGATCGCGACGCACAGCGCGACGAGCGCGAGCCATGCGCGACGCGACAGCAGCGCGGGGCGGGGCGGCAGGCCGAGCGCGAATTTTTCTTCCGCACGCGCGGCGGCAGCGGGCTTCGGCGCGTCGGCGATCGGCTTCGACAACGAATCGGTGATTGAAGTCATGTCAGGCCTCCGCGCTGCGTCCCTTCGGGGCGAACATGCCCTGCGGACGTTTCTGGATGAACAGCACGATCATCACGAGCACCGCGATCTTCGCGAGCACGGCGCCCCAGAACGGCTCGATCGCCTTGCTGACGAGGCCGAGCCCGAAGCCGCCGAGCACGGTGCCGGCGATCTGGCCGACCCCGCCGAGCACGACCGCCATGAACGAATCGATGATGTAGTTCTGCCCGAGGTCGGGGCCCACGTTGCCGATCTGCGACAGCGCGCAGCCGCCGAGGCCCGCGATGCCCGCGCCGAACGCGAACGCATACGCGTCGACGCGCGCGGTCTTCACGCCGACGCACGCGGCCATCCGGCGGTTCTGCGTGACCGCGCGCACGAACAGGCCGAGCCGCGTCTTCGTCAGCACGCCCCACGCGACGCACACGACCGCGAGCGCGAACGCGAGGATCGCGAGCCGGTTGTACGGCAGGATCAGGTTCTGCATCACGGTGACGCCGCCGCTCATCCACGACGGGTTCACGACCTGCACGTTCTGCGCGCCGAACAGCATGCGCGTCGCCTGGATCAGGATCAGGCTCACGCCGAAGGTCGCGAGCAGCGTCTCGAGCGGGCGGCCGTACAGGTGCCGCAGCACGAGCCGCTCCAGCACGACGCCGACCAGCGCGGCCGCCGCGAACGAAACGGGCACCGCGACGAGCGGATACCAGTCGAACGCGGCCGGCGCGTAGCGCTGGATCAGCGTCTGCACGACATAGGTTGCGTACGCACCGATCATCAGGAATTCACCGTGCGCCATGTTGATCACGCCGATCAGCCCGTACGTGATCGCGAGCCCGAGCGCCGCGAGCAGCAGCACGCTGCCGAGCGACAGGCCCGCGAACACGGTGCCGGCGATTTCGCCGCGGCGCTGCAGCGCGTGCAATGCGTCGAGGCCTTGCTGCGCGGCGTCGCGCACGCGCGCGTCGGGTTCCGTGTAGCTGCCGTCGGCATTCTTCGCGACGAGGGGGCGCAATTGCTCGATCATGTCGAGGTCGCGGCGCGCGGCCACCACCTGCACGGCATCGAGACGCTTCGCCGGATCGGCGTCGTGCAGCGCGGCGATGGCCCACAGTGCGTCGAGGCGGCGTTTCAGCGCGGGATCGGTTTCCTTCGCGCGCGCGCGATCGATCATCGGCTTGAGCGCCGGGTCGGGCGACTTCAGCAGCGCATCGATCGCGTCGCGGCGCGCGGCGACGTCGGGCGACGCGAGGGCGAGGCCCGACAGCGCGCCGGCGATCTTCGTGCGCAGCAGGTTGTTCAGCATCACGGGCTGCGCGTCGCCGGCCGGCGTCGCGGCTTGCGTGAGCGCGTCGCGCGCGGTGTCGCCCGTCTGGATCAGCAGGCGGCCGTCGCCGGTCGCGAGCGCGTCGCCGCTCGACAGCGCATTGAGCAACGCGACGGCGCGCGGGTCGGCATCGGCGGCGAGACGGTCGACCGCGGCCGTCTTCGCGTCGAAGTCGTCGCCGGCGAGCGCGGCGGTATCGGCGGCCGTCAGGGCGAACGCGGCGCGCGGCAGTGCGCCCGCCAGCGCGGCACAGGCGACGACCGCGACGGCGGCGCGGCGAAAGCGTGTAGGCATCGGGAGATCCTGTCGGGCGTGGGAAAGCGGGTTCGTGCGGCGGTGCGCGTGCGATGCGTTACGGTGAGTACCGGCATTCGCGCACCGGCCTGCAAGCGGAGCGCCACGCCGGTGCGCCGCGCCCCGCATCGCATCAGGCCAGCGTCGCGCGCTGCCGGCGCAGGAACGCCGGGATCGAGCTGACGATGTCCGGCTTGCCCTGGTTGCCTGCGATGAACGGGCTCCACGGCTGCGCGCGCACCGCGGTCTTCGTCTTCCACACGACGTTGAATTGCCCGTCGCCGCGGATCTCGCCGATCATCACCGGCTTGTGCAGGTGATGGTTGCCGTCCATCGTGAGCGTGAAGCCCGAGGGGCCGGCAACGGTCTGGCCGATCATCGCGACGCGCACCTTGTCGACGTCGGTGCTCTTCGCCTTTTCGACGGCCTGCTTCCACATGTGGATGCCCACGTAGGTCGCCTCCATCGGATCGTTCGTCACGCGCTTCGCGCCGCCCGGCAGGTTGTTCGCCTTCACCCACGCGGCAAACTGGTCCTTGAACTTCGTGTTGGTCGGGTTCTTCACCGACATGAAGTAGTTCCACGCGGCGAGATGGCCGACGAGCGGCTTCGTGTCGATCCCGCGCAGCTCTTCCTCGCCGACCGAGAACGCGACCACCGGCACGTCGGTCGCCTTGATTCCCTGGTTGCCGAGCTCCTTGTAGAACGGCACGTTCGAATCGCCGTTGATCGTCGAGACCACGGTCGTCTTGCCGCCCTGGGCGAAGTTCTTGATGTTCGCGACGATCGTCTGGTAATCGCTGTGGCCGAACGGCGTGTAGACCTCCTGAATGTCGGCGTCCTTCACGCCCTTCGATTTCAGGAACGCGCGCAGGATCTTGTTGGTCGTGCGCGGATACACGTAGTCGGTGCCGAGCAGGAAGAAGCGCTTCGCGCCGCCGCCTTCCGCGCTCATCAGGTACTCGACGGCGGGGATCGCCTGCTGGTTCGGCGCGGCGCCCGTGTAGAACACGTTGCGCGACATTTCCTCGCCTTCGTATTGCACCGGGTAGTAGAGCAGGCCGTTCAGCTCCTCGAACACCGGCAGCACCGACTTGCGCGACACCGACGTCCAGCAGCCGAACACGCACGCGACCTTGTCCTGCGTGAGCAGCTGGCGCGCCTTCTCCGCGAACAGCGGCCAGTTCGATGCGGGATCGACGACCACCGGCTCGAGCTTGCGGCCCATCACGCCGCCGTTCTTGTTGATCTCTGCGATCGTCATCAGCGCCGTGTCCTTCAGCGACGTTTCGGAGATTGCCATCGTGCCCGACAGCGAATGCAGGATGCCGACCTTGATCGGGCCCGTGCCCGCATCGGCCGCGTGAGCGAACGGACTCTTGCCTGCCAGCGCGAGTGCACCGGCCATCGAACCGAACTTCAACAGACTGCGACGTTTCATCGGGATCCCCTTGTCATGTTGGATGTGCGTGCGCCGTGGCGGCGCCGGCATCGGAGTAACGCAAGGCATGTGCCAGTCGCGCCGATGCACGCCGGGCGTGCCTGTGCGGGGCGGCGCGGGGCGCCGGCGCGGTGCGCATGACGCGTCGTGCAGCATGCGCGATCCGTTGCGGTGCGCTCGCACGGGCGCAAATGGTGCACGGCGGGCGCCCGTGTTCGAGCGCGTGCGTCACACGTCGAAGGGGGGCGGCGCGGGATTGATGCGCACGCATCCGGCCGTGTCGTGTCGGCGTCGCGTGCACACGGCTTGGTCATGAAGTGCCAGGGGAAGGGCGAGGCGCTCCGCTCGACGGGTGCGTTGCCCGGGTTCTCGCCGCCTCGCGTCATCGAGCGGACGCGGATGGCCGGCGTGCGGAAACAAACGGAAGAGGATGGAACGGTGCAGCAGAAACGCAAACGGGCGCGCGATGCGCGCCCGTTCGGCGGGACTGGAGCGATCGGCTATTACTCGCCGGTCGCCGTGGCGGCGCGCGATGCGCCGCCGGGAAGGTCAGTAACGCGGTACGGACGGATCGACGTCACGCGACCACGCGTCGATGCCGCCCTGCAGGTTGTACAGCTTCGTGAAGCCGCGCGATTCGAGGAACATCGCGACTTGCGCGCTGCGCATCCCGTGATGGCACACGCAGACGATTTCCGCTTCGTCGTCGAGCTCCTCGCTGCGCGCGGGGATCTGCTGCATCGGGATCGACACGCTGCCGGCGATCTGCGCGGTCGAGATTTCCCACGGCTCGCGCACGTCGAGCACGACCGGCGCGGGGCGCGCCGGATCGCGAAGCCATTCCGCAAGCATCGCGGGCGTCAGGATCTGCATGGGGCCGCCGCTCAGAACTTGAAACGCGACGGTTCGATCGCGTTGACGAGGTGGTCGACGTAGGTTTCGAATACGTCGGCGACGCGGTACTGCTTCTCGTCGATGCGCGTGATGACCTGCGCCTTCATCACCGGACGGCCGCCGACGAACGCCGACAGGCGGCCGCCGATCTTCAGCTGTTCGAGCATCTGCTGCGGCACGACCGGCAGGCCGCCCGCGACGCAGATCACGTCGTACGGCGCCTTGTCGGGCCAGCCGAGCGAACCGTCGCCGAGTGCGACTTCCGCGTTCGTCACGCCGTCGTTGCGCAGGTTGTCGGCCGCGAACTTCGCGATGGCCGGATCGATCTCGACGGCCGTCACGTGCTGCGCGCGATGCGCGAACAGCGCGGCCAGGTAGCCCGAACCCGCGCCGATCACGAGCACGTTCTCGTGCTTCTTGACCGCCAGTTCCTGCAGCACGCGCGCTTCGACGCGCGGGAACAGCATCTTGCTGCGGCCGCCGGGCAGCGGCAGCTCGAGGTCGGCGAACGCGAGATCGCGGTGTTCGGGCGACACGTAGTGTTCACGCTTGACGATCGACAGCAGGCCCAGGACGTCCAGATCCAGCACGTCCCACGGCCGGATCTGTTGTTCGATCATGTTGAAACGCGCGTTTTCGATATTCATGGTGTGGTCACGCAGCCAGGTCGGCCATCAGCGGGGATAGAGAAACTTCGTGATTGTACCAAACGGGGCGGCGGCGAAGCCTTCAGACGGCCTGCAACAGACCTTTACGCCTTGCTCTTCTTGATCTGCGCCTCGAACGCGAGGTCGAGCTTGCTCGCCTTGCGCGGCTTTTTGGGGCCGAATTCGTCGACGAACCTGACGAATTCGTCGAGCGGCAGCGGCTCGCTGCGTTTCTCGGCGGTGCCGCCGGAGCGGTCGACCAGGTAGAACAGGCCGCCCGCCATCGCGACGGCGGCGAACTGCGGGTTGCCGGAACGGGTCTTGAGGCGTTCGACCGCGTGGGTTGCTTTGGTGGTGCGCATCGTGCGGGTTCTTGCAGGGGCGTGGAGCCCCTTACTTTATCAAACCGGCCGCCCGCATGCGGCCGTGCGGTGTCAGACGGTGCGCGAGTAGCGCTGATGCGGCGTCTGGCCGAGGTACGCGTCGAACGCCATCGCGATGTTGCGCACGACCATCCGGCCGGCCGCATGGATCGTCAGGCGGTCGCCGGCGACGGTCAGCAGGCCGTCCTGCTCGAACCCGCGCAGCGCGTCGAGCTCGCGCGCGAAGTGATCGGCGAAGCGGATCCCGTGCGCCGCCTCGATATGCGAGAACGGCAGTTCGAGGTTGCACATCAGCTGCGTGATCACGTCGCGGCGCAGCCGGTCGTCGGGCGTGAGCCGCACGCCGCGCGCGATCGGCAGCTGGCCCGCGTCGAGCGCGGCGCCATAGGCCGGCAGGTCCTTCGCGTTCTGTGCGTAGACGTCGCCGACCTTGCCGATCGACGACACGCCGAAGCCGATCAGGTCGGTATCCGCGCGCGTGCTGTAGCCCTGGAAATTGCGTTGCAGCGTGCCGTTGCGCTGCGCGCGCACGAGTTCGTCGGAAGGCCGCGCGAAGTGGTCCATCCCGATGTACACGTAGCCGGCCTGCGTCAGCATGTCGATCGCGAGGCCGAGCAGTGCGATGCGCGTTGCGGGCGGCGGCAGCGTCGCGTCGTCGATCTGCCGCTGCATCTTGAACAGGTGCGGCATGTGCGCGTAGCCGAATACCGACAGGCGGTCCGGCGCGAGCTCGATGATCGTCTCGAGCGTGCGCGCGAACACGGCGACCGTCTGGTGCGGCAGCCCGTAGATCAGGTCGACGCTGACCGATTGGAAGCCCGTCGTGCGCGCGGCCGACAGCAGGTCGGCCGTCATCGCGAGCGGCTGGACCCGGTTGATCGCCTGCTGCACGACCGGATCGAAATCCTGCACGCCGAGGCTCAGCCGGTTGAAGCCGATGTTGCGCAGGTGGACGAGCGTCGCGGGCGTGACCGTGCGCGGGTCGATCTCGATCGAGAACTCGGCGTCGGCGTCCGGCGCGAGCGCGAAATGTTCGCGGGTGGCCGCCATCAGCTCGGCCGTTTCGTCGTCGGACAGGAAGGTCGGCGTGCCGCCGCCCCAGTGAAGCTGCGTGACCGGGCGCGCGGGATCGAACAGCGCGGCCTGCAGCGCCAGTTCGCGCTTCAGTTGCTCGAGATACGGGCGCGCGCGGCGGCGGTTGTTGGTCGCGATCTTGTTGCAGCCGCAATAGAAGCAGGCCGTATTGCAGAACGGGATGTGAAAGTACAGCGACAGGTCGCTGGCCGACGCGCCGGGATCGCCCGCGGCGCGCACGTAGTCGGCCGGGTCGAATTCGTCGCGGAACTGCAGCGCGGTGGGGTAGGACGTATAGCGCGGCCCGTTCGCACCGTACTTCGCGAGCAAATCGGGACGGAACAGTGTGTCGGCAGAACCGGAACTCATGATGGTCTCGCGCTTTTTGGATGCTTTGGAGTATATGAACGCGCGTTCCGGCTGCATTGTGTAATAACGTCGCAGCCGGCGGTGGCACAATGCGCGGTGGGCTGCCGCACGCTGCGTCCGGTTGCCGCACCGTTTTTTGTTGTTCGTGAGAGAGCCGAGTGTCCGTCGAAATGCCTGTCCGTCCGGCGCCCGCCGAGGTCCCGCCGCCGCATGCGTGCCGCGAGGGGTGCGGCGCATGCTGCATCGCGCCGTCGATTTCCTCGCCGATTCCGGGAATGCCCGACGGCAAGCCGGCCGGCGTGCGCTGCGTGCAGCTCGGCGACGACCTGCGCTGCCGGATCTTCGGCCGGCCCGAGCGGCCCGCGTGCTGTTCCGGGCTGCAGCCGTCCGCCGAGATGTGCGGTGCGTCGCGCGACGACGCGCTCGCGTGGCTGACGCGCCTCGAGATCGCGACGCAGCCGTCGCCCGGCGCGGCCCGCTGACGCGCTGCCCGCGCTGTCGTTTGCCGGCACGCGCATGGAACCGGCGACGCGCGTCGAAGCACTAACTTGGGTCCCCGGCGCCACATGGGGCGGAGCCGATAACCGGACTGCCGCTTCGCCCGATACAGGAGATTGTTCAGCATGACCGCATCTTGCACGCCTGGCCGGCGCCGCTTCCTCGCCGCTTGCGCCGGCGCCATCGGCGTGTCGGTATCGCTCGCCGCCTGCGCGTCGACGTTTCCGTTCATTCCCGATCACTACACGTTCTCGCGCGGCGACGTGCAGAAGGCCGTCGCGCGCAAGTTTCCGTACCAGAAGACGGTCGCGCAGGTCGTCGACGTGTCGCTGGCGAATCCGGCCGTCAACCTGCTGCCCGACCAGAACCGCGTCGCGGTGCAGCTCGATGCGCATTTCGCGAGTCCGTTCCTGAGCGAACCGGTGAGCGGCAAGTTCACCGTGTCGGGCCAGCTGGCCTACGACGCGCCGAGCCGCTCGGTCGTGCTGAAGGCGCCGGCCGTCGACAGCCTCGTGCTCGACGGCAACGCGCAGATGTACGCGCAACAGGTCGGCGCGGCCGCCGGCCTGCTCGCGACGCAGGTGCTGACCAACTATCCGATCTATACGTTCAAGCCCGAGCAACTGCAATTTGCCGGCGTGAACTACGAACCCGGTACAATTACGATTCTTACAAACGGCATACGCGTGGCGATCGTCGAAAAGTGACGGCGCACCGCGCGCGGCCGGGCGGGCCGCGGCGGTGACGCGGCCCTTTCTTTCGACTACTTCGGAGTTGGGCCACGGATGGACTGGATCCTGATCTGCAAGGCATTGATCCTCGGCGTCGTCGAGGGGCTGACGGAATTCCTCCCGGTGTCGAGCACCGGCCACCTGATCGTCGCGGGCAGTTTCCTGAATTTCAACGATGCGCACGCGAAGACCTTCGACGTCGTGATCCAGTTCGGCGCGATTCTCGCGGTCTGCTGGGAATACCGGCAGCGGATCGTGTCCATCGTGTCCGGGCTGCCGAGCCGGCCCGACGCGCAGCGCTTCACGCTGAACGTCGTGATCGCGACCATTCCCGCGATCGCGCTCGGCCTGCTGTTCGAGAAGAAGATCAAGGCCGTGCTGTTCTCGCCGGTGCCGGTCGCATTCGCGCTCGTCGTCGGCGGCGCGATCATCCTGTGGGCCGAGGCGCGGCAGCGCGAACGCAGCGAGCCGCCGCGCGTGCAGTCGGTCGATGCGCTCACGCCGCTCGATGCGCTGAAGGTCGGCCTCGCGCAATGCTTCGCGCTGGTGCCGGGCATGTCGCGCTCCGGCTCGACGATCATCGGCGGGATGCTGTTCGGCCTCGACCGGCGCGTCGCGACCGAATTCTCGTTCTTCCTCGCGATTCCGATCATCTTCGGCGCGACGCTCTATGAAACCGTCAAGGACTGGCAGGCATTCACGGTCGACTCGCTCGGCCTGTTCGCGCTCGGGCTGGTTGCCGCGTTCGTCAGCGCGTTCGTGTGCGTGCGCTGGCTGCTGCGCTTCGTCGCGACGCACGACTTCACCGTGTTCGCGTGGTACCGGATCGCGTTCGGCCTGTTCGTGCTGCTGGTGGGCTACAGCGGGTGGCTGAACTGGGCGTGATGCCGGTGCGGGGGCGCAGGTGCTCCCGACAGATGGATGAAGAACGGCCCGATCGGCAAGATGCCGGTCGGGCCGTTTTTCATGGCGCGGCGCGCAGCGTGCGCCATGCCGCCGCGAGCCGTGTTCAGCCGGCGCGCTTGCGGAACACCAGGTCCCACACGCCGTGGCCGAGCCGCAGCCCGCGCCGTTCGAACTTCGTGACGGGGCGGTAGTCGGGGCGCGGCGCGTAGTCGGCGGCCGTGTTCTCGAGCGTCGGTTCGGCGCCGAGCACTTCCAGCATCTGTTCCGCGTAGTTCTGCCAGTCGGTCGCGCAATGCAGGTACGCACCTGGTTTCAGGCGCGATGCGAGGTGCGCGACGAGCGGCGGCTGGATCAGCCGGCGCTTGTGGTGACGCGCCTTGTGCCACGGATCCGGGAAGAAGATGTGCACGCCGTCGAGGCTTTCCGGCGCGAGCATGTGCTCGAGCACTTCGACCGCGTCGTGCTGGATGATGCGGATGTTCGGCAGGTCCTGCTCGCCGATCAGCTTCAGCAGCGCGCCGACGCCCGGCTCGTGCACCTCGACGCCGAGGAAGTCGTCGCCCGGGCGATGCGCGGCGATTTCCGCGGTCGACGCGCCCATCCCGAAGCCGATTTCCAGGATGCGCGGCGCGCGGCGGCCGAACACGGCGTCCCAGTCGGGGATTTCAGCGGCGTACGGCACGACGAAGCGCGGGCCCAGATCGTCGAGCGCGCGACGCTGGCCGGTCGACACGCGGCCGGCGCGCGTCACGAAGCTGCGGATGCGGCGTCGGTGCAGCGGATTGACTTCGTCGGCGCCGTCGGCGGCTTCGTCGGGAAGGGCGGCGTCGTCCGGCGGCAGGCCGGCTTCGTTCGGATCGTCGTGCATCATCGGTGACAGAGAAAGGCTTGGTTCGGGCGCGGGCCCGTTACGCCCGCTACGCGCAGCGGTGCTGCCGGATGGACAGGCAGATGGTACAAAAAAGCCGCCTTCGACGAGGCGGCTCTTGCGCAGGCTGCCGAGCAGCCGAAGGTGGAGCGGGCGATGGTAACAGCAAAAACCCCGCAACTTGTTGATAAATAAACGCTTTCCTCAATTCGAGATGGAGGAAAGTACTTAATTATCTACTTGTTCAGGCCATCTTTCAAGACTCATTGGTCAGCACGTTCCATCGGATGCTCCTTCGCAGCTATCCGTGTCGACGGAGCTATTCGGCAGTTCCGTTTTTCTATCGCTTCAGATACACCGCCGTAATCTGCGTGCGCTCATGCCTCAGCTCGCGGCTGATGGCCTGCCGCGCCTGCGCATCCAAGGTGCGCTGCGCGGGCGTCAAGCCCCACACCACCAGCCAGGGTGGACGCACGGGCTCTGAAAACATGCACGAGGCGCAGAGCAGGCAACACCCGGCCACACAGGACCCCAATCGGCTGAAGGAAGGCTGTACGTGCGCCAAGACCAACGGCAGCATCAGCTTCGCCATGGGCAGCGAGACGCTCAGGCGAATCGCCAATGTGGTTTGCTGCCGAATCGGCCCCTTGCGCAGCGTTTGGAGGAAAGCCGGCAACTGACCCATACGAAGGAACGGATTGTGTTCCACCGGGGGCAAGGGTACGGCGACAACGTCCAGATCGGTGGCAGGATTTTTCTCCAAGTCGGGGACGACGACGAGGGCGAAACGGAACATCTGGGCGAACCAGGTCCGCACCTTTTCGGCCACGGAATAGGACTTGCGCGCTTCGATTCGCTGGATGACTTCGAGCAGATGGCCGCGTGTCACATCGTAGATAGACAACGAGCGCAGCAGGGGCAGAACGTCGTTGTCGAAGCCGCGGCGGATTTGCGAAAGTGTGCTCTGCCGGCCGTCAGGCAGGACAATCGACCGGTGAGCCAGCCATTGCTCGAAGACAGCCGCGAAGGTGTTGTCGCTGGCCAGGCGCGCGCTCCGTTGCTTCTTCTTGCGCTCGATGTGCGGATTGATGCCCTTGGCGAGCTGCGAACGCGCCTCATCGCGCATCGTCCGTGCTTCCTGCAGCGACACCTCCGGATAGGTCCCGAATGAGATCGGCCGTTGCTTGCCTGCCCAGTAGTAGCGGAAATGCCAGGCGCGACCGCCTGTGGCTGTAACCTGGAGGAAGAGACCGAGCGAGTCCCGGAGGGTGTACTTTTTGCCCGTCGCTTTGGCGTGACGGACCGCGAAATCTATAAGAGACATGTCATCGACTCCTGAATCGAAGTTCAGGGTGATGCTGTTCTATCGTCGCTCACGCTCCCACAAACAATGCGGAACTGCTCGCCACCGCAAAAAACTACTTAAAAACCTACTTGTTTTGGGTGGCTTTTGGTGGCTCAGTATGACTCTTGGTGGAACTCAAAAGGCCGAAAAACCCTTTGAATTCAACCGACTACAGAAGTCACTGGAGCGCAGTGGAAACTAAGCGTGGAGCGGGCGATGGGAATCGAACCCACGTCATCAGCTTGGGAAGCTGAGGTAATGGCCATTATACGACGCCCGCAGAACGGGTAATTCTACAGGGTTTGGCGCGGATGTTGCAAGCGAGGCGTTTTGAGGCGTTTTGGCCGCCGGCCTTGAAACCGGCGTGGCCCGGTGGCGGTGCGATCGATCGCCGGTAACGAGCGTCAAGGATCGGTCTGCAGCGGTCCGTCAACGCAAGGCCGTCCGGAAAATGCGCTGGCGGCGCGCCTGCATGCGGGCCCGTGTCGAAAATGGACGAGTCGGTGTCGGACGCATACAAGCTGCGGTGCAGCTTTCGAACTAACGTGACAGACCTCTTACCCGATCGTTAGTCTGGAGCTGACATGTCCGATTTCATCACCGTTCTGCGCAAAACCTGCCCGACCCCGGTCGTCGACGCGACCAAGTGGAAGCGCATCGGCGGCGATCCGCACACCGTGAACCTCAACGCCTACGTCTCCAAGGACGGCAGCAAGATCATGGGCACCTGGATCTGCACGCCGGGCAAGTTCGAGGTGAACTACGAGAAATGGGAGTACTGCCACTTCCTCGACGGCTACTGCATCATCACGCCGGAAGGCGAGGAGCCTGTGCACCTGAGGGCCGGCGACGTGTTCGTGATCGAACCCGGCATGAAAGGAACGTGGGAAGTGGTGGAGACGGTGCGCAAGTACTTCGTCTTCGCCTGAGCGTGTGGATCGGTTCGGGCTGCGCCAACGCGCCGGTCGCACCGACGCGTTGAGCCGCACCTTCAGCCGATACCGACGAACAGCGGATTCAGCCGGGGATCGCCAGCAGCGAACCCCGGCCCAACAAAATAAAACGCGTTCCGGGTCGGAAACAGCTCCCGAGCGTGGTCGCACGCCCGGCCGGTTCCACTATCGCGCGGATCGCGCCGGGTGACGCGCTGTTCACCCGCCTGTTCACCGGCAGCGACATGTTTCGCATGCGATGCCGATCGGCGCGGCGGTGCCGCGGTACAAGCGTAAATCGCGGGGGCGCCATTGGATCTCGGCGCACGTTGCCGAGGCCGCGCATGGCCGACGCGCAAGTGCACGTGTCACGCGCCTCGCGCATGACGGAGCACGCATGCGCGCACCGATGCAGTACGGCACGATTCGGACGCTGTCGCTCAAGTCGCATGACTTCACGGCATCGCGACGATCGCGAGCATGCAGGGCATCGCGCAAGCGCCTATGATGCAGCGATCCGCCCGTCACGCCGGCTGCCGCGCGTGCATGGCCCGCGAACGCCGAACGTTTTCCCGGAACCCCGACCATGCGCATCACCGACATCCGCGAGCAGGCGATCCCGGTTTCCCGCTATGCCGATCCGGCGATTCCGTCGGGCGGCCTGACGACGAGCGTCGTCGCGATCGTCACCGATGTCGTGCGCGATGGCCGGCCGGTCACGGGCTATGGCTACGCGTCGGTCGGCCGCCATGCGCAGGGCGGGCTGATTCGCGAACGGTTCGCGCCGCGTCTGCTGGCCGCCGCGCACGCCATCGCCGACGACGCCGGCACGAACCTCGATCCGTTTCGCGCATGGCGCGCGATGATGGCGGGCGAGAAGCCCGGCGGGCACGGCGAACGCTGTGTCGCGGTCGGCGTGCTCGACATGGCGATCTGGGATGCCGCCGCGAAGATCGCGGGCCTGCCGCTCCATCGCTTCGTCGCCGACCGGCTCGCGCGCCACGCGGCGCCCCGCGTGCGCGTCTACGCGGGCGGCGGCTACCGCTATCCGCACGACGATCTCCCGCACCTGTCGGACGAGATGCGCCGCATCGCCGATCTCGGCTACACGCACGCGAAGATCAAGATCGGCGGCCCGGATATCGACCAGGACACACGCCGCGTCGAAACCGCCGCGGCCTGCCTTGCCGACAGCTCGCATCTCGCGGTCGACGCGATGAACGCGTACGACGCGACGAGCGGCCCCGCTGCCGCCGCGCGGCTGGCCCCGTTCGAACTCTGGTGGTTCGAGGATCTGTGCGACCCGCTCGACCTGCCGCTTCACGCGGACCTGACTGCGCAATACACGCCGCCGGTCGCGGCCGGCGAGGCGTTGTTCTCGCTCGCGGAAGCGAAGCTGCTCGAGCGCTACGGCGGCCTGCGCCCGGACCGCGACGTCCTCGTGTTCGATCCGGTGCATTGCTATGGCCTGCCGGGCTACCTGCAGATCGTCGACCATTTCGTGTCGAACGGCTGGCGGCGCGATGCGTTCTGGCCGCATGGCGGTCATCTGTTCTCGCTGCACGTCGTGTCGGCGCTCGGGCTTGGCGGCGCGGAAGTCAGCCCGTTCGCGTTCCATCCGTTCAGCGGGCTGGCGGACGGCGCAACGGTCGACGCCGGCTACACGCCCGTGCCGCAGGCGCCGGGCATCGGTTTCGAGCTGCATGCCGATGCCTGTCGCGCGTTTCGCTCGGTCGCGGGCCGCTGACCGGCGCCGCCGGTGTCAGCGCGCGTCGATCGCGAAGCGGGCCGTGCATGCTTTGGCGGGCCGGCTTGGCGCGGATGCCGCCGTCAGCCGATCGCGTGCACGCCGACCAGCAGCAACGCGCCGACGACGATCAGCAGCAACGCATGAATGCGCGTGCCCATCACGCACACGGTCGACCCGACCGCGATCGCCCGCGCGGCCCAGCCGCCGTCGAGCGCGCGCAGCAGCACCCAGACCGACGCGAGGATCATGCCGGCCGCGACCGGGCGCAGGCCGGCTTCGAGTGCGATCTGCCAGCGTGCGCCCTGGTGCCGCCGCCACAGATGCGCGACGCCGTAGATCAGGAACGCGGTCGGCCCGAACAGCGCGAGCGTCGCGATCACCGCGCCCCAGAAGCCCGCCACCTGCCAGCCGATCAGCGTCGCGAGCAGCGAGCCGGGGCCGGGTGCCATCCGCGCGATCGCGAAGTCGTTCACGAACTGCGTGGCCGTCATCCAGTGATGCACGTCGACGACCTGCCGCTGGATGTCGGCGATGATCGCCTGTCCGCCGCCGATCGTCGCGATCGACAGCGGCGCGAATACGCCGAACAGGGCGGCGTAGCGTGACGGGGCAGTCATCGTTCGGCGCTCCCGCCGGTGGCGGCGCCCGCACGGCGGTATTCGAGCGCGACGCTCAGCGTGCCGCCGATCAGCACGGTCCAGACGAGCGGCCAGTGCAGCACCGCCACCGACACGAACGTGAGCGTCGTCACCGCGAACGGCAGCGCGCGGCGCGGCAGCCGGCGCACCGCGGTGATCGCCATCGAGATCGACAGCCCGATCGCCGCGGCGGCCGCGCCCGCGAGTGCGACATGCGTGAGCGGAAAACGCGTGAGCGTCGAGAACGCGACGCCGAACAGCACGATCAGCACGGCCGGCGGTGCGATGATGCCGGTGAAGCCGGCCACCGCGCCGCGCCATCCGGCCAGCCGGTAGCCGATCCAGATTGAGAGGTTCTTCACGTTGACGCCCGGCAGCGCCTGCGACAGCGCGAGGCCGTTGAGGAACGCCTCTTCGTCGAGCCAGCGCCGCTCGTGCACGAAGTCGCGCATCATGCGCCCGCTCAGCCCGCCGCCGAAGCTGGTGAGGCCGATTTGCGCGAACGCGATGAACAGCGCGAGGACGCCGGGGGGCGGGGCAGCGCCGTCGGGCGGCGCGGGTGCGATCGGGGTGGCGGGCGAAGACATCGGACGGACAAGGCGCGGCGGGTGGGCAGTCGCCCATGGTAGCAAGCGGTGCCTGTCAGCACGCTGACATCGGGCCGGCGAGGATGCTTGCGCAACGACGTCGGCGCGCCCGCCGAAACCGGCGCGCGGCTAGGCCCGCACGACCGTCACGCCCGCGGCCTCGATCGGCTCGGTCAGCGCCGCATCGGTTTCCCGTTCGACCACGATGGCCTGTGCGAGCGCGAGCTCGCCGATCACGAACTGCGACGCCGCACGCAACTTGGATTGCGACGCCAGCACGATCGTCTCGCCGGCTCGCGCGGCCAGCGCGCGCTTGATCGCCGCTTCCTCGAAGTCGCCGGTGCTGAGCCCCGCGACCGGATGAACGCCCGTGACGCCCATGAAATACAGGTCGGCGTGGATGCGCGCGATGCCTTCCATCGCCGCGGCGCCCACCGCGACGATCGAATGCTTGTACAACCGTCCGCCGATCAGGATCACGTCGATCGACGGATGCGCGGCCAGCGCGACGGCGACGCTCGGGCTGTGCGTGACGATCGTCGCGCGCAGGTCGGGCGGCAACTGGCTGACGAGCAAGGCCGAGGTCGTGCCGCCGTCGACGATCACGACCTGTCCGGGCGCGATCATCTGCGCGGCGCGGCGTGCGATACGCCGCTTTTCCGCCGTGTCGAGCGTCTCGCGCTGCGCGAACGGCGCGACGGCCGGCGACGCCGGCAGCGCGCCGCCGTGCACGCGTTGCAGCAGGCCTTCGGCCGCCAGCTCGCGCAGGTCGCGGCGCACGGTGTCCTCGGACACGCCGAATTGCGCGCTCAGTTCGACAGCCAGCACCTGGCCGTCGCGGGCGAGCGCGTCGAGGATCGCTTTCTTGCGTTGGGTCGTCAGCATCGTGTTTGCACGAAATTTCTTGAAATTGCACGAATATGCACGTTACCATGAGTGCCATCACTTGTCGAATGGGAGGCCGCCATGGCCGCAACGCGGGACCGCGTCCGCATCGTCGATACGACGGTGCTGTCCGATGACTGGTATGTGCTGAAGAAGGTCACGTTCGATTTCCTGCGCCGCGACGGCACGTGGCAGCGCCTCAGCCGCGAAACCTACGATCGCGGCAACGGCGCGACCATCCTGCTGCGCAACGCGGCGACGGGCGACGTGCTGCTCACGCGGCAGTTCCGGATGCCGGCGTTCGTCAACGGACACGACGGGATGCTGCTCGAAGCCGCCGCGGGCCTGCTCGACGACGCGACGCCCGACGCACGCATCCGTGCCGAGGCCGAAGAGGAAACCGGCTATCGCGTGCGCGGCGTGCGCAAGGTGTTCGAGGCGTTCATGAGCCCGGGCTCGGTGACGGAGAAGCTGCATTTCTTCGTCGGCGAATACGATGCGTCGCTGCGCACGGGCGACGGCGGCGGGATCGCGGAGGAGGGCGAGGATCTCGAGGTCGTCGAGATGCCGCTGCACACGGCGCTGGATGCCGTCGAGCGCGGCGAGATCGTCGACGCGAAGACGATCATGCTGCTGCAGTACGTCGCGCTGCGTGAACCCGCGGGCGGGCGCGCAACGACGGGATGAGGCCGCGGCGCGGCACTCGAACGGGCGTATGATCGCGCGACGCCATTCGTACACCGTTCGACGCTACCGCTGCGCCATCATGCCGATTTCCGATTCGCCCGACTCCATCGGTTCCGCCGATTCCAATGCCGCTGCCGCGCCACTGCCGGCGCATCTGGTCGCGTCCGCCGTCGAGGCGCTCGCGCGGGCCGATGCGCTGCTCGTGACGGCCGGCGCCGGCATCGGCGTCGATTCGGGGCTGCCCGATTTCCGCGGCACGGACGGCTTCTGGCGCGCGTATCCGGCGCTGCGCCACGAGCGTTTCGAATTCCACGAGATCGCGTCGCCGCAGGCGTTCCGCGCGCATCCGCAGCTTGCGTGGGGCTTCTACGGGCACCGTCTCGAACTCTACCGTCGGACGGTGCCGCACGCGGGCTTCGCGATCCTGCGGCGCTGGATGGACGCGATGCCGAACGGCGGCTTCGTGCTGACGAGCAATGTCGACGGCCAGTTCCAGAAGGCCGGCTTCGATCCGGCGCGTGTCGTCGAGATTCACGGTTCGATTCATTCGATGCAATGCCTGCGACCCTGCTCGGACGACACGTGGGACGCCGCGCCGTTCACGCCCGACGTCGACGCAGCCGCGTGTCGGCTGGTCGGCGAGTTGCCGCGCTGCCCGCGGTGCGGCGGCCTCGCGCGGCCGAACATCCTGATGTTCGGCGACCACGGCTGGCTCGGCGAACGCTACGACGCGCAGGAGCGGGCGCTGCACGACTGGATCGCGCAGGCAGGACGGGTGAGCGTCGTCGAGATCGGCGCGGGCACCGCGATTCCGACCGTGCGGCTGCTGAGCGAACGGCTCGGCGCCGACGTGATCCGCATCAACGCACGCGAAGCCCATGCGCGCCGCGCGGACGTGATCGGGCTGAAGGGCGGCGCGCTCGCGACGCTCGCCGCGCTCGACCGCGCGTGGCACGGGGGTTGAACGCCGCACCCCGGTACGGGCTGCGTTCGCCCGTTGCGGTTGGCCGACGAGCGCCTGCACGAGTGCCGGGGCTTGTCGCACGGCACGGCGATTGAACGCCGCACCCCGGCACGGCCTGCGTTCACCCGTTACGGCTGGCCGACGAGCGCCTGCACGAGTGCCGGTGCTTGCGGCGAACCGAGGCCGGTCACGTAGTCGTAGCCGCCCGCGGCGTTGCAGATGCTGCCGCAGCTGCCGTTGGACCCGGTCGTGACGTCGTGATAGTCGCTGCCGTAGGCGTTTTTCCCGACCGTATAGAGCGTGTTGTAGGTACCGCTCAACGGGCTTTTGCCGGCCGCCGCGCGCAGCGAATTCGCGATCGCGACGAGTGCCGACCATTGCGGCGCGCCTGCGCTGGTGCCGCCGACCTGGAACCAGCCCGCCTGCCCCTGGTAGGTGACCGAGTCGTACACCGCGAAACCGCTGGACGGGTTCGCGTCGTAGCTGACGTCGGGCACGCCGCGCTTGCCGGCGACCGGCACCGGCCAGGCGGTCTGGCCGGCCGGTTCGCCCTCGACGGAACTCACGCCGCCGCCGCTGCCGCTCCACGCGGCCTCGCCGACGTAGGCGCCGGATACGTCGGTGGACAACGTCGTGCCGCCCACCGCCACCACGTACGGCGACGCCGCCGGGTACTCGGTGCCGGTGCCGCTGTCGCCGGACGACGCGACGAACGTGACACCCGATACGTTGAAGTGGCTGTCGAAGCCGGTTTCGCTGTTGAACTCGTTGCCGCCGAAGCTCATCGACACGACCGACGCGCCGCGCTTGACCGCGACGTCGACCGCGGCCATCAGGTCGTTGAAGCTGGCCGACGCGGCCTCGACGAGCACGATTCTCGCCTTCGGTGCGATCGCATGCACCCATTCGACGTCGAGCGATATCTCGAGCGCCCAGCCCGAATCGGCCCTGGGCCGCGCGCCGCGTGCATATACCTTGGTGAAGCAGCCGTTCGCCGTGGTGCAGGCCGGCAACGAGAACGCGTTGCTGAACACGCCGAGATCGGACTCGATCCGCGGGTCGTCGTATGCGTCGACGATCGCAACGACCATCCCGTCGCCCTGGTTGGCGATCGTGTCGAATCCGTACGCGTGCCGGGTGAGCGCCGGCGTGAGGCCGGCCACCGTGGCCGTGCTTGCGCGCGGTTTCGTATGGAACGGCGGACGGGCGAATCCCTTGGGTGCACGGGCGCCCTCGACGTAGGGCGGCGGCCCGTTGTCCGCGGCGAGCGCGACGCTCGACGCGAGCAGCGACGCGCACAGCGCCGGTATCAACATGGAAGACAGGCGGATATTGTTCATTCTTCGAATCTCCATGTCGATGGAGTAGCGGGCGAAACAATTCTACGAAATCGGCTGCGTAAATTGCATCGGATATCGAACGAATACGGGAATATCTGATGAGGGTAAATACGTGAAATACCAATGGAATGCGGCGTTCAAGCGCTGGCGTGCCGCCCGACGAAGCTGATCTTTCCGGTATTAAAAATCTGATAAATAATCGACGCCGGTTTGATTTGTAATGTCCGGCGTAATCGATTGGAAAAAATCGATTGCGGCACGGATGCCGGAACAATGAAATGCGTGATGCCGGTGCGACGCGATGCGGGCCCCGTCCGCCGGTCCTCCGGCATTGCCGTCGCGGCGCGATTGCGCATACAGTTCGGCGTAGGCCGCATCCGCGATGCGGGCTCGTCAGCGAGGAGCTCCCTTGTTCTATTCGATGGTCGCGATCTTCGTCGGCGCCGGGCTCGGCGCATTGCTGCGCTGGTTTCTGAGCCTTGCGCTCAACGCGTTCTTTCCCGCCGTGCCGCTCGGCACGCTCGCCGCGAACCTGATCGGCGGCTACGTGATCGGCGTTGCCGCCGTCGTTTTTACCACCCGCGTCGGGCTGCCGCCCGAGTGGCGGCTGTTCGTGATCACCGGCTTCCTCGGCGGCCTCACGACGTTCTCGACCTATTCGGTCGAAGTGATGACGCACGCGGTGCAGGGCGAATTCGGATGGGCGTTCGCGGTGGCTGCCCTACACTTGACTGGATCGTTCACGCTGACGGCGCTCGGCATGTGGACCGCGCGCGCGTGGTTCGCGGCGGCCTGAGCGCGCCGGCACCGGGAGGACGCGATGGACAGGGTCTTCTTGCGCTTCTACGTGCACGAGCAGCACCGGCTGCACTGGAAGCCGCTGTGGGAGTGGTTGCTGGAGGAGGGAAACCGGATGGGGGTCGCGGGCGGTTCGGCGTTTCGCGCGATGGCCGGCTTCGGCCGGCATCGGGTGCTGCACGAGGACCGCTTTTTCGAACTGCAGGGTTCGCTCGCGGTCGAGGTCGAGTTCATCGTCACCGACGACGAGGCGAAGCGGCTGCTCGAGCGCGTGTCGCGCGAGAAAGTGCGCGTGTGCTACGCGATGATTCCGGCGAATTTCGGCGTGATCGACACGCTCGAGGCGCCGCCGGCGCAGGGGCCGGCAGCGTAGCGCGACACGTCGGATCAGATGCCGAAGATCGTCAGCGACACGGCGGCGCGCGTGACGATCATCAGCAGCACCTGCACGATCACGAACAGCAGGATCGGCGACAGGTCGATGCCGCCGAGGTTCGGGATCACACGGCGCAGCGGGTTCAGGAACGGTGCGGTGAGCTGGTAGAGGATCGGCATCGCCGGCGAGCGCGGATTGAGCCACGACAGCAGCGCCATCAGGATCGTCATCCAGATCACGAGATTGAGCGCCCACTTCACGACGGTGAGCAGCGCGACCACGACGAGCGTCGCGATCACCGAGGCCGGGTCGAAGCCGGCCATCACGACCATCAGCACCACATAGACGAGCGCGGTGAGCAGCGCTGCGACGACGCTTGCCCAGTCGATGCCGCGCACGCCCGCGATCACGCGGCGCAGCGGCAGCACGAGCCAGTTGGTCGCCTGCAGCACGGCCTGCGTGACGGGGTTGTACGGCGGCACGCGGACGGCCTGCATCCAGACGCGCAGGATCAGCGCGGCGCCGAACAGCGTGAAGACGGTATTGAGCAGAAAACGGGCGATCTCGCCGAACATCGTTGGCATCCTTTTTATACAGTCGAGTAGCGTGCGGCCGCCAACGCCGGATGGCGGCGCATCGGCCGACACCTTATCACGCCTCGTCCCGCGGCGGGGAGGGGTGCCCGGTCGTGCGCGCGAGCGACGTTTCGACGGCCTGCGTGAGCGCCGGCAGCGCGGCCGGCGGCGCGGCGCGCTTCGCCGCGAGCGCGACCGCGCGGCGGGTCATCAGCGCGTACAGCGTCGCGTGATCGCCGCCGCGCGCCTCGAGCAGCGCGAGCTGACGCTCGACGATGCCGGTGTCGCCGCGCGATACCGGGCCCGCGAGTGCGTTCGCGAGGCCCTTGTCGCGCGCGGTCTCGATCGTGCCGGCGAGCATCGGCAGCAGCGCGCGCAGCGCCGCTTCCTCGTCGAAGCCGAGGCCGCGCCACAGCTCGACCGCCTCCGACAGCCCGCACAGCGCGAAGCTCGCCGCGTAATGGGCGGCCGCGTGATAGAGCATCCGGCCGCCGGCCGGAATCGACAGCGGATGGCAGCCGAGTGCGTCAGCAAGCCGCAGCAGCGTCGCGTGCAGCGCGCCGTCGGCTTCGAGCGTGACCGAGCAGCCGTCGATGCGGGCGAGATCGGCGTCGGTGCCGCCGAACAGGTAGAGCGGATGGAAGCCGCCCGTGGCCACGCCTTGCCGCTTGGCCGGATCGAGCAGCTCGACCGCCGACGCACCGCTGCAGTGGACGAGCGCCTGGCTCGCCGCGCGCGCCGCGTCGAACCGCAACGCCGCGGCGGTCGACGCGAGATGGTCGTCGGGCACGGTGAGGAAGATCAGGTCGGCGGCGTCGACGACCTGCTGCGGCGTGTCGACCGCGCGGCAGCCGTCGATGCGCGCGGCGAGCGCCGTGGCCGATTCCGCCGTGCGGCTCGCGATCGCGACGACCGGAAAGCCGGCCGCCGCGAAACGCAGGGCAAGGCAGCGCGCCAGGCGGCCGGCGCCGATGAAGCCGAGGCGGGGCGTGTCGGGAAGGGACATGGTGGGTCACGAAGCGAAAACGGAGCAGCCGCCAGTATCGCAGGAATGACGGGGCGGCCGCGCAAGGGCGGCGTCGGGCGAGGACGACCTGGAAGACCGCGTGCGACACGGGGTAGCGGTAAATTCGCGCGGCCGTTTTCGCCGCCCGCGACGATCGCGTGATTCGGCCCCGAATCACGCGGGGGCCACATCCCCGTTGAATTGTCGGCGTCTTGTCTCAAATTTGTAATCGTTCATTACGGAAGCGTGCCCGCCGTGCTTGCCGGATCCGGTAAGACTGACCGGACAATGTGTCGCGCTTTCACTGGTCGGACGGAATCACGCGACCGGCAAGCGATGTCAAGGATCCGCAAGGCCACGCCGCACGGTGTTTGCAGCCGGATGGAATTGCAATTTGCAACAAATGCGCGATACGCGCGCGGCGGGTTTTCGCTACATTGCTTGCATGCGACGTGCATGCCCGCCGTTGCCGACAGGAGCGCACAAATTACCGCTCCAGCAGGAGAATCGAAGTGAAAAAGCTCATTCCGTTCATCGCCGCCGCCGCGCTGGGCCTGGGTGCCGCGAGCGCCGCGCAGGCCCACGTGTCGATCGGGGTCGGCATCGGGGTTCCGATCGCACCTGCGTATCCCGTGTATGCGGCGCCGCCGCCCGTGTACTACGCACCGCCGCCCCCGCCCGTGTATTACGCGCCGGCGCCGGCCTACTATGCACCGCCCCCCGTGGTCGTCGGCGGCTACTACGGCCGTCCGTACTGGCGTCACGGTTACGGCGGCTGGGGCCACCACGGCTACTGGCGTCGTTGACGCATTCCGCGCGGCGGCCTGACCGCGCGCGGCAAAACGGCGCAACGTCCCGCGTGGGGCGTTGCGCCGTTTTTCATTGGGCGCGCGATCCGGTGCGCGCCGGTTACGACACGGCGTGCGCGATCAGGTCGCGATAGCCGCCGACGATCACGCTGTACGAGAAATACGCGAACAGCAGCGCCGACGCGACGTGGCATGCGCGCATCAGCCCCGCGCCCGCGCGCTTGCGGCCCTGGCTCGCGAGCGTGCACATGAACAGCGTCCACGCGAGGCCGCCGAGGAAGAAGCCGGACAGGAACACCGACGCCGTGGCCGGCGTGGTCGCGCCGGCTTTCGCGATCAGCGCGCCGCCGACCGCCGCGAACCACAGGATCGCGCTCGGCGACGACATCGCGAGCAGCATCCCGCGCATGAAGCTGCGCCGCGCACTGGCACGCGGCTGCGGCGTGTCGTCCGCATCGCCGTCGTCGGTGCCGCCGGCCGGCGCGAGCGCTTCACGCGCCATCTTCCACGTGAGGAACAGCAGCACCGCACCGCCGCCGATCCAGACGATCCAGCGCACGGTCTCGAACTGCAGCAGCACGGCCATGCCGGCGAGCGCGAGCGCCGCGTAGACGAGGTCGCCGACGCACGAGCCGACGCCGAGCCAGAAGCCGGGCCGGAAGCCGTGCGACAGCGTCAGCGACAGCATCGCGACGTTGACGAGGCCGATGTCGAGACATAGCGAAAGCGACAGGAAGAATCCGTCGGACAGCATCGAGGCGGGAGGAAAGCTCATCGTCGTTCTTGTCGGGTGCGTTCAGCGCGCGGACTTACAGTCCGATCTCCTGCCAGAGGCGGTCGACGCGCGCCTTCACGGCGGCGTCCATCTCGATCGGGCGGCCCCATTCGCGGTTCGTCTCGCCGGGCCACTTGTTGGTCGCGTCGAGCCCCATCTTCGAGCCGAGGCCCGCGACGGGCGACGCGAAATCCAGATAGTCGATCGGCGTGCTGTCGACCATCACGGTGTCGCGCACGGGGTCGACGCGCGTCGTGATCGCCCAGATCACCTCGTTCCAGTCGCGGATGTTCACGTCCTCGTCGACGACCACGATGAACTTCGTATACATGAACTGCCGCAGGAAGCTCCACACGCCGAACATCACGCGCTTCGCATGGCCGGCGTAGCTCTTCTTCATCTGGACGATCGCCATCCGGTAGCTGCAGCCTTCCGGCGGCAGGTAGAAGTCGGTGATCTCGGTGAACTGCTTCTGCAGCAGCGGCACGAACACCTCGTTGAGCGCGACGCCGAGCACGGCCGGCTCGTCGGGCGGCTTGCCCGTATAGGTCGAGTGATAGATCGCGTCGCGACGCATCGTGATGCGCTCGACGGTGAACACCGGGAACCACTCCTGTTCGTTGTAGTAGCCGGTGTGGTCGCCGTACGGGCCTTCGAGCGCATGCTCATAAGCGGCCGACGCGTTGCCGGCCGGCCGCGGCGGTGCGCCGGCCGGGGCGGGGGCGGGCGCGCCTTCCTGCGGATAAATGAAACCTTCGAGCACGATCTCCGCGCGGGCGGGCACCTGCAGCGTGTCGACGCCGGGCGTCAGGCACTTCGCGAGCTCGGTGCGGCTGCCGCGCAGCAGGCCGGCGAACTGATACTCGGACAGCGAATCGGGCACCGGCGTCACCGCGCCGAGCGTCGTGGCCGGATCCGCGCCGAGCACGACCGCGACCGGATATGGCTTGCCGGGGTTCTTCAACGCGAATTCGCGGAAGTCGAGCGCGCCGCCGCGATGCGCGAGCCAGCGCATGATCAGCTTGTTGCGGCCGATCAGCTGCTGGCGATAGATGCCGAGGTTCTGGCGCGGCTTGTTCGGCCCGCGCGTGACCGTGAGGCCCCACGTGACGAGCGGCCCCGCGTCGCCGGGCCAGCAGGTCTGGATCGGCAGCTTGTGCAGGTCGACGTCGGCACCTTCCCAGACGATCTCCTGGCACGGCGGCGACGACACCGATTTCGGCGCCATGTCCCATACGGCCTTCGCGAGCGACAGCAGCTTGCCGGCGTCCTTCAGGCTCTTCGGCGGATCCGGCTCCTTCAGCGCGGACAGCAGCCGCCCGAGGTCGCGCAGCGAGCCGAGCGCGGCGTCGTCGCCGGCATCGACGCCCATCCCGAGCGCGACGCGGCGCGGTGTGCCGAACAGGTTGCCGAGTACCGGGAACGCATTGCCGGGCGGCGCGGCGAACAGCAGCGCCGGGCCGCCGGCGCGCAGCACGCGGTCGCACAGCTCGGTCATTTCGAGCACGGGCGACACGGGTTGCGTGACGCGCCGCAGTTCGCCGAGCGCCTCGAGGCGCTGGATGAAATCGCGTAAGTCTTTGTATTTCATGAACAAGGTCCGGGCCGCCCGCAAGGCGGGCAGCGATGGGCGGGCGCAGCGGCCGGCTGCGGCCCCGAATCGAGCGCAGATTTTACCCGGGCCGCCGCGCGCACGCCCGGGCGGAGAAAAAAGTGGACCGCGCGGAGAGCCCCTACGGCAGGGGGCTTGCGATCTGAAGGGCGGTTCAAAATTACTTTTTGTTATAATTTGAAGGTTTTATAGTGTTGACGATCTATAAAACCCTGCTAGAATCCGCTCACATTGGCTGCAGGGTAAAAGGCTTCGAGCCGCCAATCACCGATCTTTGACGCAGCGCGTCACCGTCCGCCGAAACCTGCACGGCGTATTCGACGGCCTTTGTCGTAGTCCCAGCCAGCGCCACCAGACGCTGGTTTTTTGCGTGGGTGCCACCGCGTATGCCCGCCTCGCCCAATGTGCGAAGGTGCCGGCCGTCTTATACCGTGGCCTCGAACGGTACTTATACCGTTTCCCCGATGCCTGCATGCCCCGACCAAGGCGTGCGGCGTCGTGATTCCGCGGCGCGTTTTCTGTCTCGCCATCGAGCCGAGCGAGTCGCACGAGTCATGTTCATGGGAGATGATCTGAATGAACGCTTGGTTATCGTGGCGTCCCAGTGAGCAGCATGCACAGATCGTGCGCAACATGCTGCGTCGCGGGACGCGTGTCAGTCACCATTTATTCAGCGTCGTCGGCTGTTTCGCCGTCGCGATCGCACTGGCCCTGTGGCTGCTGCCGACCGTGCGCGGGAACCTCGCCGCGAAGCTGATGCCGGTCGTATCCGCGGCCGTGCAGGCCGGTCCGGCCCGTCTGCTGACCGGCCATCCGCTGCCGAACTTCGCGCCCGCCGGCGCGCAGCCGCAGCAGGAAGAGGCTCCCGAGACGGATGCGCTCGCCGTCGGTCTCGACGTGGCACCGGAAACCGCCGCGCAGAGCGATGCGTCCGATCCGGCCCGCAACGGCCCGTCGCCTGTCGCGCTCGCGAAACTGATCCCGTCCCAGCGGGTCCCGGCCGATGCGCGCGACGACCGTGCGCTCGCGTCGAACCGCCAGCAGGCGCTCGTCGCCACCTACCTGTCGCGCCGTTACCGGGTCGCCCAGGAGCCGCTCGGCCAGCTCGTCAAGGCCGCGTTCCAGACCGGCCACGACGTCGGCCTCGATCCGCTGCTGCTGCTGTCCGTGATGGCGATCGAATCGGGCTTCAACCCGTACGCGGAAAGCGGCGTCGGCGCGCAAGGCCTGATGCAGGTCATGTCGAAGGTCCATTCCGACAAGTTCGAATATTTCGGCGGTACCGACACCGCACTGCAGCCGCTCGCGAACCTGCAGGTCGGCGCGCTCGTGCTGAAGGACTGCATCGCCCGCGGCGGCTCGCTTGCGAACGGCCTGCGTCTGTACAACGGCTCGACCAACCCGGACGACACCGTGTACGGCTCGAAGGTCATGGCCGAGCGCGGCCGCCTGCGCGATGTCGCGCACGGCCGCAGCGTGCCGGTCAATGCGCCGCAGGCGCCGGCCCAGCCGTCGAAGCCGATCGTCACCGCGGCCGTGACGGCGGCGGCAGGCAGCACGAAGCGCATGCACGCGACGCTCGACGCAGCGCAGCCGATCGCCGCGAAGGCCGCCGCGGCGCCGAAGGGCGCGCCGCAGCAGGACGACGCAAGCGTCGACACCGCGAAGCAGGCGCACGGCGATCATTCGGAGCTCGGCGCGTAAGTCACGCAACGCCCCGCGGTTCCGGCAGGACTCAAGCAAAAAGGCACCCGTTCGGGTGCCTTTTCGTTTTGGCGTGGACGGTAGCGTCCGGCACGCCGGCCGGGAGGGCCGCTCGGACGTCAGTGCTGGCCGAACAGCGTCGCGAGCCGCTCGACGGCCTCTTCGAGGCGCGAATAGGCGGTCGCATAGGACAGCCGGATATAGTCGCGCGGCGCATGCACGCCGAAATCCATGCCCGGCACCAGCACGACGCCCGCGTCGTGCAGCATCGCCTGCGTGAGCGCCGCGCTGTCGCCGGCCGCCGGATGGGCGACGCCGCCGCAGTGCGCATAGACGTAGAACGCGCCGTCCGGCATCACCGGCACCGTGAAGCCGAGCCGTTCGAGCGCCGGCGCGATGAAGTCGCGGCGACGCTTGAATTCGAGGCGACGCGCCTCGTAGATGTCGAGCGCCGCCGGTTCGAAGCACGCGAGCGCCGCGTGCTGCGCGAGCGTGGACGGGCAGATGAACAGGTTCTGCGACAGCTTTTCGAACGTGCTCACGAGCGCGGGCGGTACGACCAGCCAGCCGAGCCGCCAGCCGGTCATGCTGAAGTACTTCGAGAAGCTGTTGACGGTGACGACATCATCGCCGTATGACAGCGCCGACACGGGCGCCGCATCATAGCTGAGCCCCTGGTAGATCTCGTCGACGATCGTGAAGCCGCCGCGTGCGCGCACGGCTTCGACGATCCGCTTCAGTTCGTCCGGCTCGAGCGACGTGCCGGTCGGGTTCGACGGCGACGCGAGCAGCACGCCGCGCGTGCGGCTGCCCCAGCGCGTGCGGACGTCGTCCGCGGTGAGCTGGAAGCGCGCTTCCGGGCCGCTCGGCACGAGCACCGGGAGGCCTTCGGCCGCCGCGACGAAGTGCCGGTTGCACGGGTACGACGGGTCGGGCATCAGCACCTCGTCGTCGCGGCCCACGAGCGCGAGGCACGCGAGCAGCAGCGCGGCCGACGCGCCGGCCGTCACGACGATCCGCTCGGGGCTGATCGTGAGGCCGTACGCGCGCGCGTAGTGCGCGGCGATCGCTTCGCGCAGCGGCGCGATGCCGAGCGCGCTCGTGTACTGCGTGACGCCGCGGCGCAACGCGGCCGCCGCCGCCTCGACGACGGGCTCCGGTGCGGTGAAGTCCGGCTCGCCGATGCCCATGTGGATAACGTCGCGCCCGGAGGACTCGAGCCGCTGTGCCTCCTTCATCAGTTCCATCACGTAGAAGGGCTGGATCGCGTCGACGCGTGCGGCGAGCGTGACGAGCGAATCGGCAGTGGTATTCATCGGTCGGGCGGAGCGGGGAGGGGAGGGAGAACGAAAAACGGGCGCTCGCGCGCCCGTCTACCTGCGGAATCAGCCGTTGCGGCGCGCCTGCGTTTCGGCGGGGCGCAGCTTCGCGGCGAGCTTGTCGAGCACGCCGTTGACGTACTTGTAGCCGTCGGAGCCGCCGAACGTCTTCGCGAGTTCGACTGCTTCGTTGATGATCACGCGGTACGGCGTTTCGACATGATGCGTGAGCTCGAACGTCGCGATCAGCAGCACGGCGCGTTCGACCGGCGACAGCTGGTCGACCGGACGGTCCAGCGACGGCGTGAGGGCTTCGACGAGCGTCGCATGCTCGCGAATCACGCCGTGCAGGATCGCGTCGAGCAGCTCCTTGTCGGCCTTGTCGTAACCGAGCGCGCCGCGCAGTTGCGCGTCGATCTCGCCGGGGGCCGCGTTCGACAGCAGCCACTGATACAGGCCCTGCGTCGCCAGCTCGCGCGATTGTCGGCGGGCGCTCTTCTTCATGCGCGCTCCTCTTCGTCGTCTTCGTCTTCTTCGTCCTCGTCCTCATCGTCGCCGAGCTGGTCGAGTGCCATCGTCAGGTTGGCCATCTCGACCGCGACGCGCGCGGCGTCACGACCCTTTTCGGTCATGCGCGCGACGGCCTGCTCGTCGTTTTCGGTCGTCAGGACCGCGTTCGCGATCGGCAGGTTGAAGTCGAGGCCGATGCGGGTGATGCCCGCGCCGCTTTCGTTCGACACGAGTTCGAAATGGTACGTCTCGCCGCGGATCACCGCGCCGAGCGCGATCAGTGCGTCGAACTGGCCGCTTTCCGCGAGCTTCTGCAGCGCGAGCGGGATTTCCAGCGCGCCGGGCACCGACACGAGCAGCACGTCTTCACCGGAGACGCCGAGGCGCTCGAGTTCTTCGACGCACGCATCGGCGAGGCCGTTGCAGACGGGTTCGTTGAAGCGGGATTGCACGATGCCGATACGCAGGCCGTCGCCTTCGAGATTCGGTTGGTATTGTCCGATTTCCATGATCTGGTCCGTGGTGTGGATGAACGGTTATAGGGCGAAAGCGTCGTGGCGGGTTACGCGTGGGACGCCGGGCAGGACTTGGCTTCGCCGCCGGGCATCGGAATGAAGCCCGTGACTTCGAGGCCGTAGCCGGACATGCTGCCCAGCTTGCGCGGATTCGACAGCACCTGCATCCTGGCGACGCCGACATCGCGCAGGATCTGCGCGCCGATGCCGAACGTCTTGAAATCGACCGGCCGGCGCTTCAGCGCAGCGGCCTTTTCTTCCTCGTCGAACGCCTTGAAGACGTCGATCAGATGTTCCTTCGTGTCGCCGCAGTTGAGCAGCACGATCACGCCGAGGTCGCGTTCCGCGATGTCGCGCATCGCCGCGTCGAGCGTCCACGAGTGTGTCGAGACGCCCGTCTCGAGCAGGTCGAGGACCGACAGCGGCTCGTGCACGCGCACGGGCGTATCGACGTCGGGCGACGGCGTGCCGCGCACCAGCGCGATGTGCGGCGAGCCGCTCGGCTGGTCGCGGTACAGCACCGCGCGGAACGTGCCGTGCGCGGTCTGCATCGTGCGCTCGGCGATCCGCTCGATGATCGATTCGGTGCGGCTGCGGTACTGGATCAGGTCGGCGATCGTGCCGATCTTCAGGCCGTGTTCCTTCGCGAACTCGAGCAGGTCGGGCAGGCGCGCCATCGTGCCGTCGTCCTTGATGACCTCGCAGATCACCGCGGCCGGCGTGAGCCCGGCGAGCGCGGTGAAGTCGCAGCCGGCCTCGGTGTGGCCGGCGCGCACCAGCACGCCGCCCGGCTGCGCCATGATCGGGAACACGTGGCCCGGCTGCACGATGTGCTCGGGACGGACGTCGTGCGCGACCGCCGTGGCGATCGTATGCGCGCGGTCGGCGGCCGAGATGCCGGTCGTCACGCCTTCGGCCGCTTCGATGCTGACCGTGAACGCGGTGCCGTACTGGGTGCCGTTGCGGTAGGTCATCAGCGGCAGGTGCAACTGCTTGCAGCGTTCCTGCGTCAACGTCAGACAAATCAGGCCGCGGCCGTACTTGGCCATGAAGTTGATCGCTTCCGGCGTGACGAATTCGGCGGCGATCACGAGGTCGCCTTCGTTTTCGCGGTCTTCTTCGTCGACCAGGATCACCATCCGGCCGGCTTTCAACTCCGCGATGATGTCGAGCGTGGAGGCGAGCGTCATAAGGGGGCGAGAAAGAGGAAAGTGCGTATTTTACGCCAGCCGGGCCGCGTTTCGGCTGGCACCGGCTGCGCGCGGCCGGCGAGCGCGCCGAAACGCGGCGCGACCGGCCTGCGAGGCGGGCCTGCCCGGGCCGCCGCGGCCCGCCCGATGTCAGGCAGCCGCAGGCTGGCCGGGGCCCCGCCGTGCGTCACGCGTGGTCGTTGCGGCCGCCGAGGTAGTCGAGCTTGCCGAGTTCGACGCCGCTGTGACGCAGGATGTCGTACGCCGTCGTCACGTGGAAGAAGAAGTTGGGCAGCACGAAGTTCAGCAGGTACGACTGCCCGGTGAACTCGATCGGACCGACACGCATCTTGAGCACGACCTGGCGTTCTTCGCTGCCGTCGATCTGCGCGGCGTCGAAGCCTTTCAGGTAGTCGATCGTCTTCTGGATGCGCGCATGCAGTTCGTCGAACGTCTGCTCGACGTCGGGGAAGCTCGGGATGTCGACGCCGGCGAGCCGGGCGGCGCAACCCTTGGCCGTGTCGGTCGCGATGTACACCTGGCGGACGAGCGGCAGCATGTCCGGATAGAGGCGTGCGCCGATGAACACCGACGGGTCGATTTGCTTCTCGGCCGCATGCGCCTGCGCCTTGCCGAGGATGTGCTGCAGGTTGGTCAGGCCGCGGATCAGGACGGGCAGCGAAGCCTGGTACATCGAGATGGACATGGGGACGACTCCTGGAGGAAAAGGGGCAGCCGGTACGCGGCGCACCGTGCGTCGCGGCGCCGAAAACGCTGCCGTTGCATCTTAGCGCGACGGGATGGCGCGTGCGCGTCGTTGGCCATCAGGCCAGGTGCCGCGCCGAGCCGCCAGCCGCCAATCCCTGCCCAGGGGGCGGAACCGCCGGATCAGTCCTGATGCACGCCCTGCGATGCCGACATCATCCGCTCGACATACCGCGCGATCATGTCGATTTCGAGATTGACCTTGTCGCCGGCCGTCACGTGACGCAGCGTCGTGACCTCGACCGTATGCGGGATCAGGTTGATCGAGAATTCGCAGCCGTCGGCGCGATCGTCGACCGTGTTGACGGTCAGGCTCACGCCGTTGACCGTGATCGAGCCCTTGTACGCCAGATAGCGGCCGAGCTCGCGCGGTGCGACGATGCGCAGCTCGTGCGACTCGCCGACCGGCGCGAAGCGCGTCACGGTACCGAGGCCGTCGACGTGGCCCGACACGATGTGCCCGCCGAGGCGGTCGTGCGCGCGCAGCGCCTTCTCGAGGTTCACTTCGCCGGGTTGCGCGAGCCCGACCGTGCGGTTCAGGCTTTCGCGCGACACGTCGACGTCGAATCCGGTGCCGGTCTTGGCGATCACCGTCATGCACGCACCCTGGATCGCGATGCTGTCGCCGAGCGCGACATCGGCGAGGTCGAGCCCGCCGGCCTGTACGGTCAGCCGCACACCCGCGTCGGGCGACGCGCCGAGCGGGGTGATCGATTCGATGCGGCCGACGGCCGCGACAATTCCGGTAAACATCGTGACGGCTCCGTTCAATGCGTGGCAGGGGGCGGCGCGACACGCGCCAGGATCCGCAGATCGTCGCCGATCCGCTCGACGCTGTGGAACGCGAGCCGCGTGCGGGCGTCGAGGCTCGCCGGTGCGGCGAGGTCGAACATGCCGGCCGCGTCGCTGCCGAGCAGGCTCGGCGCGAGATAGACCAGCAGCTCGTCGACGCACTGCTCGCGCAGCAGCGAGCCGTTCAGCTTGTGGCCGGCCTCGACGTGCAGCTCGTTGACGCCGCGCGCGCCGAGCGCCGCCAGCATCGCGGGCAGGTCGACCTTGCCGTGCGCATTCGCGAGCGGCACGATTTCCGCGCCGCGCGACTTCAGCACGTTCGCGCGCACTTCGCCGGCGGCATCGAGCCGGCCGCAGAAGATCAGCAGCGGCGCGCCTTCGAGCAGGCGCGCATCGAGCGGCAGGTCGAGGCGGCTGTCGACCAGCACGCGCTGCGGCTGGCGCGGCGTGTCGATGCCGCGCACGGTCAGGAGCGGGTTGTCCTCGCGTACGGTGCCGATCCCGGTGAGGATCGCGCACGCGCGCGCGCGCCAGGCGTGGCCGTCGAGGCGCGCGGCCTCGCCGGTGATCCACTGGCTTTCGCCGGACGGCAGCGCGGTGCGTGCATCGAGCGACGCGGCCGTCTTCATCCGCACCCACGGGCGGCCGCGCGTCATACGCGACACGAAGCCGATGTTCAGTTCGCCCGCTTCATGCGCGAGCAGCCCGCAGCGCACGTCGATGCCCGCGTCGCGCAGCATTCCGAGGCCGCGCCCGGACACCTGAGGATTCGGGTCTTCCATCGCCGCGACGACCTTCGCGACGCGCGCGTCGATCAGCGCGTTCGCGCACGGCGGCGTGCGGCCGAAGTGGCTGCACGGCTCGAGCGTCACGTACACGGTGGCGCCGGCGACGTCGTGGCCGCGCGCGCGCGCGTCCTTCAGCGCCTGCACTTCCGCGTGGTCCTGGCCGGCCGGCTGCGTAAAGCCTTCGCCGATCACGTCGCCGTCCTTGACGATCACGCAGCCGACGCGCGGGTTCGGCGCGGTCGTATACATGCCGCGCGCCGCGAGCGTCAGCGCGCGCTGCATGTGGGCGAAATCGGTATCCGAGAACATGCGTGCGGACCCGGGTCAGGCGGCCAGCGCCGCGAACGCGCGGCGCGCGGCCGCGAGCGTCGCGTCGATCACCGCGTCGTCGTGCGTGCTCGACACGAAGCCGGCCTCGTACGCGGACGGCGCGAAGTACACGCCTTCGTCCAGCATCAGGTGGAAGAAGCGGTTGAAGCGCTCGGTGTCGCTCTTCGTGACTTCCGCGAAGCTGGTCGGCACGCGCTCGGCGAAGTACAGGCCGAACATCGCGCCGATCGAGTCGGCCGCGAACGGCACGCCGGCCGCGCGCGCTTCGGCCGCGAGGCCGTCGGCGAGGCGCTTCGTCTGCGCGGTGAGCGCGTCGTAGAAGCCGGGCGCCTGGATCAGCTGCAGCGTCTTCAGGCCCGCGGCGACCGCGATCGGGTTGCCCGACAGCGTGCCGGCCTGGTACACGCCGCCGAGCGGCGCGAGGTGGGCCATGATGTCGCGGCGGCCGCCGAACGCGGCAGCCGGCATCCCGCCGCCGATCACCTTGCCGAGGCAGGTGAGGTCGGCCGCGATCCCGTAGTACGCCTGCGCGCCGCCGAGCGCGACGCGGAAGCCGCACATCACCTCGTCGAAGATCAGCACGGCGCCGTGCTTCGTGCACAGCGCGCGCAGCGCGTTCAGGAACTCGGGCGTGCCGCGCACGAGGTTCATGTTGCCCGCGACGGGCTCGACGATCACCGCGGCGATCTCGTGGCCGAACGCGCCGAACGCTTCTTCCAGCGCGGCGACGTTGTTGTATTCGAGGACGGTCGTGTGCTTCGCGATGTCGGCCGGCACGCCGGCCGACGTCGGGTTGCCGAACGTCAGCAGGCCCGAGCCGGCCTTGACCAGCAGGCTGTCCGCGTGGCCGTGGTAGCAGCCCTCGAACTTGACGATGCGGCTGCGGCCCGTGAAGCCGCGCGCGAGACGCAGCGCGCTCATCGTGGCCTCGGTGCCGCTCGACACCATCCGCACCTGCTCGATCGACGGCACCAGCTTGCAGATTTCCTCGGCGATCTCGATTTCCGCTTCGGTCGGCGCGCCGAACGAGAAGCCGTCGGCGAGCACGTTCTGCACGGCCGACAGCACTTCCGGATGGACGTGGCCGACGATCATCGGGCCCCACGAGCCGATGTAGTCGATGTACTGCTTGCCGTCGGCATCCCAGAAGTACGGGCCTTGCGCGCGCGACACGAAGCGCGGCGTGCCGCCGACCGAACGGAAGGCGCGCACCGGCGAGTTGACGCCGCCCGGGATGGTCTTCTGGGCGCGTTCGAAGAGGATCTGATTGTTGGACATGTGCGAAACCTGCGAGAGAAGGGCGCGGGGGCCTGTGCACGGGCCGCGGCGCCTGAGCGGAACGATCGTCTGATTGTACCGGAGACGCGCCCGGCGGGCCCGCGGCCGGGTCTGCGGCCTTTGCGCGCGTGGGGGATTGGCCGGCGCGAACGGCGCGCGGCCGATCCGGCCCGCTTATCGTGGCGACCGGCGCTTGCCGGTCAGCTCGGCCCAGCGCTTCTCGAGCGGGCCTTCGACCATCGGCTTGATCGACGTGCCGGAGGATTGAGCGTCCCAGGTCTGCACCGAGTACGGATGCGCGCGCAGCGCGTCGCGCGGGATCACGACGTCCTGGTGGGCGTCGACCAGCCAGTCGTAGACGAAATCGATGCACAGCCGGTAGCCGCGCTTCGTCGCCGGGTCGGGCACCTCGTAGGGCGCGCGCGTCACGTAGCCCGAGCCGAACACGCCCTTCGGCTCCTGCGCGACGCGGTGCAGGAACACACGGTCGCCCGGCAGGATGCCGCGCGCGAAGCCGCAGCCCCACACGTCGTGCACGGCATCGCCGGCCTTCACGCGCGCGGCGACGTCGGGCAGCTCGGGCCACGGCCATTTCTTGGGGCTCCAGATCAGCAGGAAGGCGGTCATCGGGTCGGTCGTGCGTCGGATTGATCAGACAAGAGAGGCGGGGAGCAGCAAGCTTAATCGAATCCGCGCGCGGTCTGCCGCGACGCCGGTCATGCGCGCGTGTTCCAGCCTGGCGCGGCAGACCGCGCGCGGCACGCGAAAAAGTTGCGCGTACAATCATGTGCTTGAACGCGCCGCTTGCGGCGTAGCCTCCCGTCTTCACCGCCACGCGTGCCCCGATGCGCGCGGGCCTCCATTGCGGATACCCATGTCCCACGTCGTCCGGCGCCGGCCCGATGCCCGGCTGATCCTGTTGCTCGGTGCTCTCGCCGCCTGCGGGCCGATCGCCACCGACATGTACCTGCCGAGCCTGCCGTCGATCGCCGACGGCTTCTCCGTGAGCCCCGGCGCCGCGCAGCGCACGCTGACGAGCTTCATGGCCGGCTTCTCGATCGGCATGCTGCTGTACGGTCCGCTGTCCGATACGTGGGGCCGCCGGCCCGTGCTGCTCGGCGGCATCGCGCTGTTCACGCTCGCGAGTGTCGGCTGCTTCGTGTCGGGCTCGATCGACATGCTGATCCTCGTGCGCTTCCTGCAGGCGCTCGGCGCGGGCGCCGCGTCGGTGCTCGCCCGTGCGATCGCGCGCGACGCGCACGAGCCGACCGATGCGGCGAAGGTGCTGTCGATGGTCGCGATCGTCACCGCGGTCGGGCCGCTGCTCGCGCCGCTGATCGGCGGCCAGATCCTGCGCTTCGCCGGCTGGCGCGGCGTGTTCGTCGTGCTGGCCGCGTTCGGCGCGCTGTGCGCGGCGACCGCGTACCTGCGCGTGCCCGAAACCTGGCCGAAGGAGCGGCGCAAGAGCACGGCCGTGCTCGCGTCGTTCGCGTCGTACGGGCGCATCCTGTCCGATCCGGTCGCGTGGGGGCACATGCTGTGCGGCGGGATGGCGTTCGCGTCGATGTTCTCCTACATCACCGCGACGCCGTTCGTGTACATCGAGTATTTCCACGTGTCGCCGCAGCATTACGGGCTGCTGTTCGGCCTGAACGTCGTCGGGATCATGATCGGCAACTTCGCGAACACGCGGCTCGTCGGCCGCGTCGGCTCGCTGCGCCTCATCGCGACCGCGTCGCTCGTGAGCTGCGTCGCGTCGCTCGCGGTCGCATTCGTCGCGCTGACGGGACTGGGCGGGCTGTGGTCGATCGTCGTGTGCCTGTTCTTCGTCGTCGGCGTGGTCGGGATCCTGTCCGCGAACTGCACGACCGACCTGATGCACCGCTATCCGCACAACGCGGGTGCGTCGGCGGCCGTGTTCGGCGCGATGCAGCTCGCGCTCGGCGCGCTCGCGAGCATCGCGATCGGCGCACTGGCGGACGGCACGCCGTTCGCGATGGGTGTGACGATCGGCGTCTGCGGCGTGCTGTGTTTCGTCGGGCGTTACCTCGTGCTGCGCTGGCATGGCCGGCCGGTGAAAGCGGGGGCTTGAGCGGTGCGGGAGGATCGGCCTCACCTGGAGCGGTCTGACGAGCGATTATCGAGTCGATAGCTGCGCTTCGGGTTGATGACGAACCGTTTGACCTGAGCGTCGAGTTCCTTGCTGTGGTACAGGTCCAGGCATTTCAAAAAATCGAACCCGACGCCTTTGATTTCGGACTCGACGATCGGATTGCGATAGTCGCGTGCAAGAAAACGATTGACTAGCGATTTGCCCGCGTCGGGATTCCGTTCAAGATCGAAGTACGTCCAGTCCATCAGCGCACTCGCGCTGCATCCCGCGTCCATCGCAGCGGACGGTTCATTCCGATACGCGGTCGCGACACACTCGGCGAGCACCATGTCCTTGTAATTCTGGGCGTAGGTTCGGGCGCTGGCTTGTGGCGACGATGTCGTATCTGTTGCATGGCCCGATTGTGCCGCCAACGTCAGTGCCAAAAATATCACACGCTGGAACAGCGGATTTTGTCTCATGGCAGGCTCCAGACGCGTGCACAGATCCAACACATCGCCTAAAAAATAAACCGGTCTATTTGGCGAGGTACGATCAGCGCGGCAGACTTTCCAAGCGCTGATTGTTCCACTCTCCATCCAAAATAGCCTGATAGAGCATGCCTAGAGTCAGTGGCACTTTGTCATATTTTTCTCGGCGTTTTCTGGAGAAAGCCATCCGCGCCACTTCAATCAAGCTGAAGCCCTCTCCTGAGAAGTAGCGATTGAACTCAAAATCTCCAACTTGCACCGGAAACTTATCGAAGAAGCTCTCCATAAACTCGATCGCATCGTCGCCAGTGATATCCAAATCACCCTCGATGGCATGACCTTTTGTGAGAATTTTTTGGGGACTAACACCGGCCTCCCTTCTCACAAAATCCTGAAACTCGTTCCATGTAAATTGGCTCATCAGAACACCTTGTCCTCAGGCTTAACAAGCGCGTTATAGCGCGACACGGAACGAATGCTGATCATCGTGACATCGTTGGCAGCAATGACCCAGCCAACGACAGGAACCGCGCGCCCAACGAAAACCCCGATGTTTCTCACCAGAATGAACCTCAAGCGCTTAACGCTGGCGTTGGTCAGCGTTGGGAGGATCTTCTTCTTCAAATCGTAGTCCAGATACTTGCGACTCAATATCGACGCAACAGAAGTACCCGGCGTGGTACCAAAAGGCTTTGCTCGTGTTGGCATCCAATTTTGACCGGCCACAATGGCAACCACCGCTGCTACATCGTCAACACCAAGCTCCTTGCATGTCTCATCGACAAAGACAAGGAAAAACAGCTCCATCGGCGTGAGATCTCGATGTGTACCAAAGGCATAGGTATTGTTCATTATAGTATTCCTCTCTCAGGCTATCGACGAGGCTGAAACCTCGAAGAGAACGATCCCCTGCCTATCGTCTCGGGTGCTGCCTCCCAGCGAAGGCGGGGGATTTGATCACTTCTGCTTTGCCCGATCGCTGGATATTGGTGGCCACGTTGCCCCCAATCGTTCGCGCAACTTTCTCCGTGGAATTTATCGGCGCATAAATGCGCATTGCTGCTGCCCATGCGGCTGAAAAGCGTGGTCTAGGCATATCCCTCTCCGCAAACTGGATGAACGTGATGCTGTCGATGCCAATCGGGGTTCTGCGAGAAACGCGTCATTTCTCGCGTCGAACCGGGATGGCCGCATCACGGGGAGCGAAGGAAGTTACCGAGCCTGGGCAACTGCTGACAATTGGACTTGTTCGAAAATAGGGGCGTGTACGAACGTATGAGTCACGCGCAGCCCTCGGCAGACGGCATCGTCGATGCCTGCCGGGCCGCTGTGGTGCGGGGCGGTGCCGCACATGTGAAACACCCCGAACGCCGGGCTTGAATCCAGCATTCGGGGTGTCGTGTATCGACGGCGTTTCGCCGAAGCGTCAATCCCGCGCGACGTCCTTCGCCGCCGGTGACGCGCCGTGGCTCAGCCAGTCGAGCACGTCGGCCGTTTCGTCGTCGCTCGCCCGTGCGCGCGCCTGCGCGACGGCCTCCGGCAGCTCGCCGTTGGTCGACGCGCGACGGATCGCGACGCCGACCGCGAGGATGTCGATCATCAGCAGATGCAGGATTCGCGAGATCATCGACAGCTGAGATTCGCGCATCTCGATGTGATCGGTCTCGAGCGCGACGGTCGCGCGCTTCGCGAGCGGCGTGTTGCTCGACGTGATCGCGATCACCTTCGCGCCGGCCTGCATCGCGACCTCCAGCACACGCAGCAGCTCCGGCGCGCGTCCCGACTTCGACACCGCGACGATCACGTCGCCCTTGCCGAGCAGCGCGGCCGATGCGGCCTGCATGTACAGGTCGCCGTACGCGATCGTCGGGATTCCGAAGCGGAAGAACTTGTAGTGCGCGTCCTGCGCGACGATGTTCGAGTTGCCGAGCCCATAGAACTCGATGCGGCGCGCACCGTTCAGGATCTCGATCGCGTTCTCGACGTGCTCGAAGTTCAGGTGTTCGCGCAGCTGCAGGATCGCGGACACCGTGTTGTCGAGCACCTTCGCGCCGAAGTCGGTGGCCGTGTCGCCGAGATGGACCTGGCTGTGGCTCATCGGAATCGTGCCGGTGAGGCCGGTCGCGAGCTTCAGCTTGAAGTCCGACAGCCCCTGGCAGCCGAGCGAGCGGCAGAAGCGGATCACCGTCGGCTGGCTCACGTCCGCCTTGCGCGCGATGTCGACGATCGGGTCGTTGATGATCGAGCGCGGATGGTTCAGCGCGAGATCGGCGACGCGGCGCTCGGCCGGCGTCAGCGCGTCGCGCATCTGGCGGATCCGCTCGAACACGGCCGACGACGCGCCGCCCGAACGGTTCGACAGCTGCTCCGCGAGGATCGCCGATACCCCGAGGAACGCCGGATATTCGGCGGTGATCAGGTAGGTCGGGATGTTCTGGAGATACTGCGTGAAGCGGCCCTTCGCCTCGAAGCGTGCGCGGAACGACGAGCGCGTGAACAGTTCGCCGAGCTTCAGCGCGACGCCGCCGCCGATGTACACGCCGCCGAGCGCGCCGAGCGTCAGCGCGACGCTGCCCGCGAACGCGCCGAGGATCCCGCAGAAGCATTCGACCGTCTCGAGCGCGAGTGCGTCGCCCGCATGCGCACGCTCGACGATCTCGGCCGTGTCGACGGTCGCGGCGACGCGCTTCTTGTCGCGCGCGGCGAGCGCACGATAGATGATCTCGATGCCGGGCCCCGCGCACACGCGCTCGAACGACACGTGCGGAAACTTCTTGCGCGCGTACTGCAGCACGAGATCCTCGCGCTCGTCCTGCGGCGCGAACGACGCGTGACCGCCTTCGCTGCCGAGCGCGATCCAGCGGTCGTCCGCCGGAATCAGGCCGGACACGCCGAGCCCGGTGCCGGGCCCGAGCAGCCCGATCACGCTGTTCTGGCGGCGCGCGCCGCCGCCGATCTGCACGCGCTGCGCATCGGTCAGGCCCGGCAGCGCCATCGCGAGCGCGGTGAAGTCGTTGACGACGAGCAGCGTGTCGAAGCCGAGCGCGCGGCGCGTCGCCTCGATCGAGAAGCTCCAGTCGTGATTGGTCATCGTCACCTGGTCGCCGTCGACCGGGTTCGCGATCGCGATCGCCGCGTGGTTCACGCGGCTGATCTTCACGTCCTTCAGATACTTGCGGATCGCGTCGGTGAGCGTCGGGTAGTCGGCGCCGGGATAGACGCGGATCTGCGTGATCTCGCCGGGGCCGGTTTCCAGCGCGAATCGCGCGTTGGTGCCGCCGACGTCCGCGAGCAGGCGCGGGCCGTCGGCATGCTGGCCCGCGACGACAGCCTTACTTTGCGCACCAGTAGACATCGAGCTGGGTCCCCTTGTCGTTGGCCAGTTGGGAAATCGCGTTCTTCTGCAGCGTCGCGGCCGCGGCGTCGAGCACGTCGCGCTTGGCGGGGCCCGCGATCAACAGGAACAGCCGCTCGACGCGCTTCAGCGCATCGAGCGAAAAGCTCACGCGCGCATGCGGCGCGGCGCCGGGATGCACGGCGACGAAGCGCTCGGGCGTCGTGATCGCGTAGTCCCATTCGGGCGCGTCCGCGAAGATCGATGCCGTGTGGCCGTCCTCGCCCATGCCGAGCACCGCGACGTTCGGCACGCGGTAGTCGGCGTTGGCGTTGAGCGCGGCGACGTGCGCATCGAGCGATGCGCGCGTGTCGACGAGCGGCAGGAAGCGGGCAGGGGCCGCCGCGTGCTGCAGCAGCGTGTCGCGCACGAGCTGCGCGTTGCTGGCCGCGTCGTTCTCCGGCACCCAGCGGTCGTCGACCAGCGTGACGTCGACGCCGGCCCAGTCGAGCGCTGCGTGCGACAGCGTGTGCAGGAACGGGCGCGGGCTCGTGCCGCCGGACACCGCGAGCGTCGGGCGCGCGGGGCCGGCGAGCGCGGCGCGCAGCGCATCGCCGACGGCGCGCGCGAGCGCTTCGCTTTGCGCTTCCTGGGTGTCGAAAGCGTGGATCTCGATCACATCTCCTCCGGACTGCTTTGTCTGTTCAATTCGTGCGAATCGTGGGGCACGTTGCCGCGCGCTGGCGCGCACGGCAACGGTTTGCATCAGTTTTCTTCTTCGAGCCAGCAGGTGCCGTGCTGCGCGAGCATCGCGCTCGCCGCGGCCGGCCCCCACGTGCCTGCCGCGTACGGCTTCGGCGGTTTCAGCGAGCGTGCCCATTCGTTCAGGATCGGCTCGACCCAGCGCCACGCGGCTTCCTGCTCGTCGCGACGCACGAACAGCGCGAGGCGGCCGTTGATCACGTCGAGCAGCAGGCGCTGGTACGCCTCCATCTGCCCTTCCTTGAAGAACTGGTCGAACGCGAGGTCGAGGTGCACGCTCGCGAGGTTCATCCCTTCGCCGGGCTGCTTCGCGAGGCAGTACAGGCGAATCGTCTCGTTCGGCTGCAGCCGGATCACGAGGCGGTTCGAACCGGGGCGCAGCGCGGTCGGGCCCAGCGCCGAGTGCGGCACCGGCCGGAAGTTCACGACGATCTCCGCGACGCGGTCGGCCAGACGCTTGCCGGTGCGCAGGAAGAACGGCACGCCGGCCCAGCGCCAGTTCTCGATCTCGACCTTCAGCGCGACGAAGGTTTCGGTCGGGCTGTCGGGTTTCACGCCGGGCTCGGTGGCATAGGCCGGCACCTGTGCGCCCTTGATCACGCCCGCATGATACTGGCCGCGCACCGCGACCTTGCCGATGTCGCGCGGATCGATGGGCTTCAGCGCACGCAGCACGCGCAGCTTTTCGTCGCGCACCGCGTCGGAATCCATCGAGTGCGGCGGCTCCATCGCGACGATCGACAGCAGCTGCAGCAGGTGGTTCTGCACCATGTCGCGCAGTGCGCCCGTATTGTCGTAGAAATCGCCGCGCGCCTCGACGCCGAGCTCCTCGGCGATCGTGATCTGGATGCTCTCGACCCATTCGCGGCGCCACAGCGGCTCGAACAGCGCATTGCCGAAGCGCAGCGCGAGCAGGTTCTGTACCGGCTCCTTCCCGAGATAGTGGTCGATCCGGTAGATCTGGTCTTCCGCGAAGATCTCGCCGACCGCGTCGTTGATCGCGTTCGACGATTTCAGGTCGTAGCCGAGCGGCTTCTCGAGCACGATGCGCGCGCCCTCGTTCAGGCCGACCGACGCGAGCGCCTTGCAGATCGGCACGAACAGCGACGGCCCTGTGGCGAGATAGAACACGCGGATGCCGGACAGCTGCGCGACCGCGTCGCGCAGCACGACGTAGTCCTCCGCACGGCCGAGGTCGAGCTTCACGTATTCGATGCGCTCGAGGAAGGATTTCCACACGCTTTCGTCGAATGCCTTGCCGGCCGCCTTCGCCGCATGCGGCTTCACATGCGTGTCGACCCACTCGAGATAGCCGGCCCGATCCGATTCGTGCCGCGCGACGGCAACGATCCGGCCGCTTTCCGCAAGCATGTTGCCGCGGTGCGCTTCGAACAGCGCGGGCAGGATCTTGCGCATCGACAGGTCGCCGGTGCCGCCGAAAAGTACGAAGGTAAAGCTGGAATCGGTATGCATGTGTCTCCGCCGATTGGGGTGCTGGGAAGCGATCCGTAGTGCGATAAAAATATTTTTGACACTGAATTGTAGTTTAACTACAATCCGCCGCAAGGGGTAGCACCTGGGCGAAGAAAAAAAGAAGCGCGGTCGATGAACTGCGCGAGCTTCGCCTTCGGGAGCGCCTTGTGCCGAATGTTATCGGACATTGACGGTGCGCATCGTCCGCGCATCGTCGCCCCCGGGCTCGCGCCGCGGCATCGCGGCGGGCCAGAAACACAAAGAGGAGACACGCCGTTGAATCTCGATTCACGCTTTCTGTAAGAGCCCGGCCGGTCATCGGCCCCGTACGCTGCAATGCGTCCCGCGGCTCGATTTCCCCGTCGTTTATCAAGAAGCCGGTTCCCCGTCAGGGAACCTCACGAGTTGATTCAGTCTGGAGGAGATAAGTAATGAAAGTTCGCTCGATCATGGGCGCGCTCTGCGCCGCGGGTCTGATGGCTGGCGCCGTGGCGGCGCAGGCGGCCGAGAACGTAACCGTGCTGCACTGGTGGACCTCGGGCGGCGAGTCGAAGGCCGTCGGCGTGCTGAAGGACGACGTGCAGAAGCAGGGCTACGTGTGGAAGGACTTCGCGGTCGCGGGCGGCGCCGGCGCCGCGGCGATGACCGCGCTGAAGACCAAGGTGATCAGCGGCGACGCACCGTCGGCCGCGCAGATCAAGGGCCCGCTGATCCAGGACTGGGCCGACCAGGGCGTGCTCGTCAACATCGATTCCGCCGCCGGCGACTGGAAGCAGAACCTGCCGCCGGAAATCGACAAGATCATCAAGTACAAGGGCCACACCGTCGCCGCGCCGTTCTCGGTGCACCGCGTGAACTGGCTCTATATCAACAAGGCCGCGCTCGACAAGGTCGGCGCGAAGGTGCCGACCACCTGGCCCGAATTCTTCGCGGTGGCCGACAAGCTGAAGGCTGCCGGCATCCAGCCGGTCGCGATGGGCGGCCAGCCGTGGCAGGACCTGACGCTGTGGGAAGACGTCGTGCTGTCGCAGGGTCCGGCGTTCTACAAGAAGGCGCTCGTCGATCTCGACCAGGCCACGCTGACGTCGCCGCAGATGCTGTCGGTGTTCGACACGGTGCGCAAGATCCAGGGCTACTTCGACACGGGCCGCAACGGCCGCGACTGGAACCTCGCGACCGCGATGGTGATCAACGGCAAGGCCGGCATGCAGTTCATGGGCGACTGGGCGAAGGGCGAGTTCGAGAACGCCGGCAAGAAGGCGGGCAAGGACTACATCTGCGCGGCGGTGCCGGGTACGGCGAATTCGTACACGTTCAACGTCGACTCGTTCGTGTTCTTCCAGCAGAAGGGGCAGAAGGACGCGACGCCGGGCCAGGTCGCACTCGCGAAGACGATCATGACGCCGGACTTCCAGGAGCAGTTCAGCCTGCTGAAGGGCTCGGTGCCGGTGCGCCTCGGCGTGAAGATGGACAAGTTCGACGACTGCGCGAAGAAGTCGTATGCCGACGAGCAGACCGCGATCAAGTCGGGCGGCTTCGTGCCGTCGCTCGCGCACGGGATGGCGCAGGGCGATGCAACGGCCGGCGCGATCACCGACGTCGTGACGAAGTTCATGAACTCGCAGCAGGATTCGAAGAGCGCGGTCGCCGCGCTCGCGAAGGCCGCGAAGGTGAAGTAAAGCGCGACAGGCGCCCGGCCGGAAGCGCAGGATCGGCCGGGCGTTCCTGCATGTGCAGCAAACGGGCTCGCTCGCGGGCCCGTGTCGTACCCGGCGCCGGCCCGGCCTGCGTCACCCTCGTTCCAGGAGTCGAATCAAGTGGCTGCCCCTCTTAGCGGAAACGGATCCGGCGCTGCCGCCGCACGGCGCACGTCGCCGATGTCGGCCTTCGCCGATCGCTGGATTCCGAAGCTCGTGCTCGCGCCGAGCCTCGCGATCGCCGTGGTGTTCATCTACGGCTTCATCCTGATTACCGGCTATCTGTCGCTGACCAATTCGCGGCTGTTGCCGAACTACGAATTCGACGGCTTCGGCCGTTATTCGGATCTGTTCCAGAACGACGTGTGGTGGACATCCGCCGCGAACCTCGGCTGGTTCGGGATTCCGTTCATCGCGATCTGCGTCGCGCTCGGGCTGTTCCTCGCGATCCTGCTCGACCAGCGGATCCGCAACGAAGGCGCGCTGCGCGCGATCTTCCTGTATCCGATGGCGCTGTCGTTCATCGTCACGGGCACCGCATGGCAGTGGATCCTGAACCCGGGCCTCGGCCTGGAGAAGGTGATGCACGACTGGGGCTGGACGAGCTTCTCGTTCGGCTGGCTCGACGATCCGGACAAGGCGATCTTCTGTATCGTGATCGCCGCCGTGTGGCAGTCGACCGGCTTCGTGATGGCGCTGTTCCTCGCCGGGCTGCGCGGCGTCGATGCGGAGATCTTCAAGGCCGCGCAGGTCGACGGCGCGACGCTGCCGACCATCTACCGCAAGATCGTGATCCCGAGCATGCGCCCGGTGTTCTTCTCGGTGCTGCTGATCCTCTGCCACATCACGATCAAGACCTTCGACCTGGTCGTCGCGCTGACGGCGGGCGGCCCCGGCACGTCGTCGTCGCTGCCGGCCATGTTCATGTACACGTTTTCGTTCAACCGCGGCCAGCTCGGGCTCGGCGCGGCGTCGTCGGTGATGATGCTCGCGACCGTGGTCGCGGTGCTGGTGCCGCTGATGTATATGGAATCGAGGAGCACCCGCAATGCAGCCTAAAGTGACGATCAGCCGGGCAGTGATCTATGCGGCGCTGATCCTGTTCGCGCTGTATTTCCTGTTCCCGATCTACGTGATGCTGTCGACGTCCTTCAAGGACCTCGACCAGCTGCGTACCGGCAACCTGTTGACGCCGCCGACGCACTGGACCTTCGATCCGTGGGTGAAGGCGTGGAGCGGCGCGTGTACCGGCGTGCGCTGCGACGGCATGAAGCCGTTCTTCCTGAACTCGCTGCAGATGGTGATTCCGGCCGTGCTGATCTCGTCGCTGATCGGCGCGTTCAACGGCTACGTGCTCACGCACTGGCGCTTTCGCGGCGCGGATGCGCTGTTCACGATGATGCTGGTCGGCTGCTTCATCCCGTTCCAGGTGATCCTGCTGCCGATGGCGCGCCTGCAGGGGATGCTCGGCCTCGCCAACACGATTCCGGGCCTGGTGTTCGTGCACGTCGTGTACGGCATCGCGTTCACGACGATGTTCTTCCGCAACTTCTACGTGAGCGTGCCGGCCGAGCTCGTGAAGGCCGCGCGCATCGACGGCGCGGGTTTCTTCACGATCTTCACGAAGATCCTGCTGCCGGTGTCGCTGCCGATCTTCATGGTGTGCCTGATCTGGCAATTCACGCAGATCTGGAACGACTTCCTGTTCGGGATCGTGTTCTCCGGCGTCGACTCGATGCCGATCACGGTTGCGCTGAACAACCTCGTCAACACGTCGACGGGCGTGAAGGAATACAACGTCGACATGGCCGGCGCGATCATCGCCGCGCTGCCGACGCTGCTCGTCTACGTGGTCGCCGGCCGCTACTTCGTGCGCGGGCTGACGGCGGGCGCGGTGAAGGGGTAAGCGCGGCTTCATCCGATACGAGGAACCGGCCGCGCACGACGCGCGGCGCATCGAAACGAACCCGACGCGGCGCCGTGGCGCCGCGCGAGACGAGACAGAGGATTCACAGCATGGCAAGCCTTTCCATCCGTGACGTGTACAAGACCTACCCGAACGGGGTGCCGGTCCTGAAGGGTGTCGACATCGAGATCGAGGACGGACAGTTCCTGATCCTGGTCGGCGGCTCGGGCTGCGGGAAGTCGACGCTGCTCAACATGATCGCCGGTCTCGAGACCGTGACGAGCGGCGAGATCTGCATCGACGGCAAGGTCGTCAACGACCTGTCGCCGAAGGATCGCGACATCGCGATGGTGTTCCAGTCGTACGCGCTGTACCCGTCGATGACGGTGCGCGAGAACATCTCGTTCGGCCTGAACATCCGCAAGGTGCCGAAGAGCGAGCAGCAGCAGATCGTCGAGCGCGTGTCGGCGATGCTGCAGATCCAGCATCTGCTCGACCGCAAGCCGGGCCAGCTGTCGGGCGGCCAGCGCCAGCGCGTCGCGATGGGCCGCGCACTGGCGCGCGATCCGTCGCTGTTCCTGTTCGACGAGCCGCTGTCGAACCTCGACGCGAAGCTGCGCATCGAGATGCGCGCGGAAATCAAGCTGCTGCACCAGCGCCTCGGCACGACGATCGTCTACGTGACGCACGACCAGATCGAGGCGATGACGCTCGGCGACCGGATCGCGGTGATGAAGGACGGCGTGGTCCAGCAGTTCGGCGCGCCGCAGGAAATCTACGATTCGCCGTCGAACCTGTTCGTCGCGGGCTTCATCGGCGCGCCGCCGATGAACTTCATCAACGGCCGCCTGGTCGAGCAGGGCAGCGGGGTCGCGCTCGAGATCGATACGGGCCTCGCGCGCAGCGCGCTGAACCTGCCGTTCGACGCGAAGCGGATGAACGGCCACGTGGGCCGCGAGGTGATCCTCGGCCTGCGTCCGGAGCGCATCACCGACGCGCGCAATGCGCACCACGGCGAGGCGTCGAAGCTGCAGCCGATCGACGTGCGCGTCGACGTGACCGAGCCGACCGGGCCGGACACGCACGTGTTCGCGCAGGTCAACGGCAAGCGGATCGTGAGCCGCGTGCACCCGGCCGCGAACCCGCAGCCGGGGCAGACGCAGTCGCTGCTGTTCGACGTGTCGAAGGCGGTGCTGTTCGATCCGGCATCGGAAGAGCGGATCGCGTGAGGCCGCGGTTGCGCTGAATGAAGAAGGGGCCGTCTCGAAGGAGCGGCCCCTTTTGTTTCTGGCGGTGCGTCCGGTGTTGCGGCGGCGATCAGTGCGGCAACCGCACGTCGAACTTGAAGGTCGCGAGCCGCGCGACGAGGATGAAGCCGGTCGCGAGCAGCACGCTGTACACCGAGTCGAACTGCAGCCACGCGAGCAGCAGGTAGAACCAGCAGCCGACGAACGCGCAGGTCGCGTACGGCCGCGAATCGCGCAGGATCAGCGGGATGTCGTTGCACAGCACGTCGCGGATGATCCCGCCGACCACGCCCGTGATCACGCCCATCATCACCGCGATGAAGCGCGGCATCTCGGCATCGAGCGCGATCGCGGTGCCCGAGATGCTGAAGATGCCGAGCCCGATCGCGTCGGCCACCAGCAGCAGTCGCTCGGCCGACAGCCGCGACAGCATCCGCAACACGAACGGCGCGAACAGCGCGAGCACGAAGATCGCGATCACGTAGTCGTCGTGCACGACCCAGTAGAACGGCCGGCGTTCGAGCAGGATGTCGCGCAGCGTGCCGCCGCCGAATGCGGTGGCGAGCGCGACGACGAACGTGCCGACCGAGTCGAGACGGTTCTTGCGCGCCTCGATGAAGCCCGAGATCGCGAACGCCAGCGTCGCGATCGCCTCCAGTACCGCGATCGCGAGCGTCAGCCTAGGATGCGGCACGCGGCCCCCGATCGGCGGGCGCCGCGAGCGGCTGCAGCAGCACGAGCACCGCGCCCGCGCCGCCGTCGTGGCTGCGCGCCTCGCAGAACGCGATCACTTCTTCCTTCTGCACGAGCCACGCGCGCACCTTGCCTTTCAGCACGGGTTCCTTGCCGATCGAGCCGAGCCCCTTGCCATGGATCACGCGCAGGCAGCGCAGCCCCTTCTTGCCGGCTTCGCGGATGAATTCGGCGAGCGCATCGCGCGCCTCGTCGCGCCGCATCCCGTGCAGGTCGATCTGCGCCTGCACGATCCACGCGCCGCTCCTCAGCTTGCGCACGACGTCGCGACTGATGCCGGGGCGGTGGTAGTACAGCGATTCGTCGCTGTCGAGCAGCGTCTCGGGATCGAATTCGTCGGACAGCGTCGCGTTCAGCACGGCTTCCTCGTCGCGCTGCGTCTGCTTCGGCACCGGGTCGGGCAGCGTACGGCCGGATTTCGCGCGCGGCGGCGCGTTCAGCGGCTGGATCGCGCCGATTTCGTTGCGGAACAGGTTCGCGTCGGCTTCCGCCTTGCGTTCGGCCTTCGCGGTTTCGATGCGCTCGCGGTCGCGGCGATCGGCTTCGCCTTGCAGCGACTTGCGCAACGCGCCGAGGCCGGCCAGGCCCTGGCCGCGCAATGCGGCGGCGTCGGGCGCGGGCGGCGGCGCCGCGGGCGCCGGGTTTGCGGGACGGGCGGCGATCTTCCGCTTCGCGGGATCGCTCGGATGGGGCTGGTTCTTCGCCATGATTCGGTAACCGGGCAGGCGCGTTCGGGCGCGCGGGCACAAAAAAAGCCGCTGCGCGACGGCAGCGGCTTTCCGGTCAAGCCCGCTTCGCGGCAGCGGACGCCATTGTAGCGCCCGGCGCGCGAAGGCTCGACGCTTACTTCTTGTCGTGCAGGCTTTCGAGGTAGCGCTGCACGTCGAGCGCGGCCATGCAGCCCGTGCCGGCGCTCGTGATCGCCTGGCGGTACACGTTGTCCTGTACGTCGCCGGCGGCGAACACGCCCGGCACGCTGGTCGACGTCGCGTTGCCCTGCAGGCCGCTCTTCGTCAGGATGTAACCGTCCTTCATCTCGAGCTGGCCCTGGAACAGGTCGGTATTCGGCTTGTGGCCGATCGCGACGAACACGCCCTGCACGGTGAGGTCCTGCTTCTCGCCGGTCTTCACGTTCTTGATGCGCAGGCCCGTGACGCCCGAATCCTCGCCCGTCACTTCGTCGAGCACGTGATCCCACTTGATGTCGACGACGCCTTCCTTTTCCTTCTCCAGCAGGCGGTCGATCAGGATCGGCTCGGCGCGGAACTTGTCGCGGCGGTGGATCACCGTGACCTTCTTCGCGATGCCCGTCAGGTAGAGCGCTTCCTCGACCGCCGTGTTGCCGCCGCCGATCACCGCGACTTCCTGGTTGCGGTAGAAGAAGCCGTCGCAGGTCGCGCAGGCCGACACGCCCTTGCCCATGAACAATTCTTCGGACGGCAGGCCGAGATACTGTGCGGATGCGCCGGTCGCGATGATCAGCGAGTCGCACGTGTATTCACCCGAATCGCCGATCAGCCGGATCGGCTTTTCGTGCAGTTTCGCGGTGTGGATGTGGTCGAAGACGATTTCGGTGTTGAAACGCTCGGCGTGCTCGAGGAAGCGCGCCATCAGTTCCGGGCCTTGCACACCCTTCGCGTCCGCCGGCCAGTTTTCGACGTCGGTCGTGGTCATCAGCTGGCCGCCCTGCGCGATGCCGGTGATCAGCACCGGGGACAGGTTGGCGCGAGCCGCGTAGACGGCAGCCGTGTAGCCGGCGGGGCCGGAACCGAGAATCAGGACTTTGGCGTGTTTGGGCGTGGACATGTGCGAATCCGTAAAGGGCGGCCGCGGCGGGCGGGGTAAGGCTCGCCGGACGGTCTGGGTTGACCGGGATGCCGTCGTAGATGGGTATCAGACGCGCATTATAAAGGCCCCGTTGCTGCGCTGCCGAACGAGAGTTTCAATCGTGGCGATAGCGTTCGTCGGCGGATCGCCAGCAGTGGCGGGGCAGGTTGGGCGGGTCGGGTTGGGGGCGGGCGGCTGCGGCCCGTGGCGGCGCATTGCCGCGGCCGGGCGTCACGGGCCGACCGGCGGCCGGATCGCGTGCGCGGGTATCGGCTTCGGCCGCCCCGACCCTCTTATGTAACCGTCATTTACACTTGGCGCCCCGGTGCAGCGTTTACAATAAGCGCGATCGAACGACAGGCGGGCGCGCGGCCCGTCCTCTTTATACGGATTCATGGCAAAAGCTCCTTATTCCGCCCAGGCACAGGCGTTGCCGCACCGGATGTCGAAGCTCCTCACGGAGATCCGCTGGATTCTCCAGGTCGCGCTCTGCGCTTTTCTGGTGATGGCCCTGTTGAGCTACAGCCGGCGCGATCCGAGCTGGACGCACGCCGCGCAGGTCGACCACATCTCGAACTGGGCCGGCCGCGTCGGCGCGTGGACGGCCGACATCATCCTGCTGCTGTTCGGCCTGTCGGCCTACTGGCTGATCGTGCCGCTCGGGCGGCGCATCGCGGTCAACTACCGGCGCATCACGCGCCACGAGGCGGTCGCCGACGAACCCGAGCGGCCGATCGGCTGGCTCACCGAGATCCTGGCGTTCGTGCTCGTCGTGCTCGCGTGCGACGGCATCGAGGCGCTGCGCATGTGGTCGCTGAAGGTGCAGCTGCCGCGCGCACCGGGCGGCGTGATCGGCGAGGCCGTGGCGGGTGCGATGTCGCACGCGTTCGGCTTCACCGGCGGCACGCTGCTGCTGCTGATCCTGCTCGCGATCGGCCTGTCGCTGTATTTCCGCTTCTCGTGGCTGTCGGTCGCCGAGCGCGTGGGCGGGGCGATCCTGTCCGCCGTCAACGTCGCTAAGCTGCGCCGCGAGGCCGAGCGCGACCGCAAGCTCGGCGAGGCCGCGGCCGTGCGCCGCGAAGGCAAGGTCGAAGAGGAGCGTGTGCGCATCGAGGATCACGAACCCGTGACGATCGTGCCGCCGGTCGTCACGCCGGCGAAGTCCGAGCGCGTCGAGCGCGAGCGCCAGGTGCCGCTCTTCACCGACCTGCCGGGCGATTCGACGCTGCCGCCGGTGTCGCTGCTCGATCCCGCGCCGAAGACGCAGGAAGCGATTTCCGCCGATACGCTCGAATTCACGTCGCGCCTGATCGAGAAGAAGCTGAAGGACTTCGGTGTCGAGGCGAGCGTCGTCGCTGCGTATCCGGGCCCGGTCGTCACGCGCTACGAGATCGAGCCGGCCACCGGCGTGAAGGGCAGCCAGATCGTCAACCTCGCGAAGGATCTCGCGCGTTCGCTGTCGCTCGTGTCGATCCGCGTGGTCGAGACGATCCCCGGCAAGAACTACATGGCGCTCGAGCTGCCGAACCAGCGCCGCCAGACGGTCCACCTGTCCGAGATCATCGGCTCGGAAGTCTATGCGGCCGCGTCGTCGGCGCTGACGCTGAGCCTCGGCAAGGACATCGGCGGCAAGCCGGTCTGCGCGGACCTCGCGAAGATGCCGCACCTGCTGGTCGCCGGCACGACCGGTTCGGGCAAGTCGGTCGGGATCAACGCGATGATCCTGTCGCTGCTGTACAAGGCCACTGCCGAGCAGGTGCGCCTGATCCTGATCGATCCGAAGATGCTCGAAATGAGCGTCTACGAAGGCATTCCGCACCTGCTGTGCCCGGTCGTCACCGACATGCGCCAGGCCGGCCATGCGCTGAACTGGACGGTCGCGGAGATGGAGCGCCGCTACAAGCTGATGAGCAAGCTCGGCGTGCGCAACCTGGCGGGCTACAACAACAAGATCGACGAAGCGGCGAAGCGCGAGGAAAAGATTCCGAATCCGTTCAGCCTGACGCCGGACGATCCTGAACCGCTCGGCCGCCTGCCGAACATCGTCGTCGTGATCGACGAGCTGGCCGACCTGATGATGGTCGTCGGCAAGAAGGTCGAGGAACTGATCGCGCGGATCGCGCAGAAGGCGCGCGCGGCCGGCATCCACCTGATCCTCGCGACGCAGCGTCCGTCCGTCGACGTGATTACCGGCCTGATCAAGGCGAACGTGCCGACGCGGATCGCGTTCCAGGTGTCGTCGAAGATCGACTCGCGCACGATTCTCGACCAGATGGGCGCCGAATCCCTGCTCGGGATGGGCGACATGCTTTACCTGCCGCCGGGCACCGGGCTGCCGGTGCGCGTGCACGGCGCATTCGTCGCCGACGACGAAGTGCATCGCGTCGTCGAGAAGCTCAAGGAGCAGGGCGAGCCGAACTACGTCGAAGGGCTGCTCGAAGGCGGCACGGCCGACGGCGACGAGGGCTCGGCCGGCACGGGAACCGGCGAAGGCGGCGAGGAGTCTGATCCGCTGTACGACCAGGCGGTCGAGATCGTCATCAAGAACCGCCGCGCGTCGATTTCGCTCGTGCAGCGCCATCTGCGGATCGGCTACAACCGCGCGGCGCGGCTGCTCGAACAGATGGAACAGTCGGGGCTCGTGTCGGCGATGTCGTCGAGCGGCAACCGCGAAATTCTTGTGCCGGCGCGCGACGCGGAATGAGTCCGCGGCGCCCGCAGCGCCGGCCACCCAGGGAGAAAACCGCAATATGCAGCAACATTCGTTCGCAGTGTCCCTTCGTTCGACGCGGCGCTGGCTCGGCGCGGCGCTCGCCGGCGCATCGCTGATGCTCGCGGCGACGCACGCGTTCGCGGGCGGCACCGAGCAGCTGAAGGCCTTCGTGTCGCAGGTGCGCTCGGCGAAAGGCGATTTCACGCAGCAGATCGTCAAGGCGCCGGCGAAGGGCGCGAGCGCCGTGCAGGCCGCGCCGAAGCCGAACGACAACTCGAGCGGCACGTTCGTGTTCTCGCGTCCGGGCAAGTTCATCTGGACGTACCAGAAGCCGTACCAGCAGGTGCTGCAGGCCGACGGCGACAAGCTCTACGTGTACGACCGCGACCTGAACCAGGTCACCGAACGCAAGCTGAACGGCGCGCTGGGCGCGAGCCCGGCCGCGATCCTGTTCGGCAGCAACGATCTCGACAAGAACTACACGCTGCGCGATGCCGGCGAGAAGGGTGGCATCGAGTGGCTCGAGATGCTGCCGAAGGCGCAGGACACGCAATTCCAGCGGATCGGCATCGGCTTCCGCAACGGCACGCTCGCCGCGATGGAATTGCACGACGTGTTCGGCAACGTCACGCTGCTCACGTTCACGAACATCCAGACGAACCCGCCGCTGAAGAGCGATACGTTCAAGTTCGTCGTGCCGAAGGGCGCGGACGTGATCAACGGCTGATCGGCACCACGCCGTTTTCCCGACACGGGCCTGCCGGCGACGGCAGGCCCGTGTTGTTTTTTGGGGCGCGGGCATCGGGCGCGGGCATCGGGCGTCGGGATCGGGCGCAAGCACCAGGCGCGGCGGTGCAGTCGCGCGGCTGTCATAATGTCGGGTCCGGCGGCCCGTTCGGCCGCCATCGTTTGATCTGGAGCGAGGGTTCATGTCCGACCTGTTTCAAGTCGAGCCGCGCCGGCCGCTCGCCGAGGCGCTGCGGCCGAAGACGCTCGCCGAGGTGATCGGCCAGACGCATCTGCTGGGCGAAGGCAAGCCGCTGCGGCTCGCGTTCGAATCCGGCAAGCCGCATTCGATGATCCTGTGGGGGCCGCCCGGCGTCGGCAAGACGACGCTCGCGCGCCTCACCGCGCTCGCGTTCGACTGCGAGTTCATCGCGCTGTCCGCGGTGCTCGGCGGCGTGAAGGACATCCGCGAGTCGATGGAGCAGGCGAAGGACACGCTGAATCGCACCGGCCGCCACACGATCCTGTTCGTCGACGAAATCCACCGCTTCAACAAGGGGCAGCAGGATGCGCTGCTGCCGTTCGTCGAGTCGGGGCTCGTGACCTTCATCGGCGCGACGACCGAGAACCCGAGCTTCGAAGTCAACTCGGCGCTGCTGTCGCGGGCGCAGGTGTACGTGCTGCAGTCGCTGAACGACGACGAGATGCGTCAGCTGCTCAAGCGCGCGCAGGAAATCGCGCTCGACGGGCTCGCGTTCGACGACAAGGCGATCGATACGCTCATCGGTTATGCGGACGGCGACGCGCGGCGCTTCCTGAACCTGCTCGAGCAGGCGCAGACGGCCGCAGCCTCGGCCAAGGTCACGACCATCGATGCCGAGTTCGTCAGCAGCGCGATGACGCTGAACGCGCGGCGCTTCGACAAGGGCGGCGACAACTTCTACGACCAGATCTCGGCGCTGCACAAGTCGGTGCGCGGTTCGAGCCCGGACGGTGCGCTGTACTGGTTCTGCCGGATGATCGACGGCGGCGCGGATCCGAAATATCTCGCGCGGCGCATCGTGCGGATGGCGTGGGAAGACATCGGCCTCGCCGATCCGCGCGCACTGCAGGTGGCGAACGACGCGGCCGAGACCTACGAGCGGCTCGGCTCGCCCGAAGGCGAGCTGGCGCTCGGGCAGGCGGTGATCTATCTCGCGTGCGCGGCGAAGAGCAATGCGGGCTACAACGCGTTCAACCAGGCGATGGCGTTCGTGAAGCAGGACAAGTCGCGCGAGGTGCCCGTGCATCTGCGCAATGCGCCGACCAAGCTGATGAAGGAACTCGGCTACGGCCATGCGTATCGCTACGCACACGACGAGCCGAATGCCTATGCGGCCGGCGAGTCGTATCTTCCGGAAGGGATGCGCGAGCCGCGTTGGTACAAGCCGGTGCCGCGCGGGCTCGAATCGAAGATCGCCGACAAGCTCGCGTGGCTGCGCGAGCTCGACCGCGAGGCCGGCAAGAAGGACTGACCGGCTGCGCGCGGCCCGACGGCCGGCGCTGCCGGGGGGCGTGTCAGCGCCGGCGGCCCGGCTGCTTCTTCCAGTACTCGAACGGCTCCTCGTGGCAGTCGATGTCGAGCTCGGCGACCCGTGCGTGCAGGCGCGCCTGCGCATCGGCGATCGCGAGGTTGTAGATTGCCGGCGCGATTTCCTCGACGAAGAAATGCAGCAGCGCACCGGCCTGGATGTTGCCGATCGGCTCGTCCATGTTTTCTGTGAAATACCGTTGCAGCGACGCGATCGCGCGGTCGCGAACATCCTTGTCCAGTTCGATGGCCATCGGGTTCCCTCGGGTGATGGTGATGCGAAGACGGGTGCGTTGCCCGCCGCGTTGCGCCCGGCCGGGGCGGCTGTCGCGCGCTGCGCCGCGGCGTCGCGCAACGCGCTTCGCCGGCTGCGGGCGCGCAGGCCGGCAATGCGATACTGCCACGCCCGTCGCGCGTTTGCGGCACTGTCCATCCGGCCAATGCCGTGGCGGCCCCGCGGTGCGTTAGAATTCCCGTCTTACACAACGATTTTCCAAGTCCTCCCATGCTCGACATCCAGTTGCTGCGCAAAGACCTCGACGGCGTCGCGAAGCGCCTCGCCGATCGCGGCTACACCCTCGACGTCGCCGCGTTCTCCGCCCTCGAAGCGGAACGCCGTGCGATCCAGACCCGTACCGAAGAGCTTCAGGCGCGCCGCAACAGCCTGTCGAAGCAGATCGGCGCGATGAAGGGGAAGGGCGAGGACACGTCGGCCGTCATGGCCGAAGTCGGCGGGATCGGCGACGAAATGAAGGCGTCGGAGGCCAAGCTCGGCGAGATCCAGACGCGCCTGTCCGACCTGATGCTGGGCATGCCGAACATCGCGCACGAAAGCGTGCCGGTCGGCAAGGACGAAGCCGACAACGTCGAAGTGCGCCGCTGGGGCACGCCGCGCCAGTTCGACTTCGAGGTGAAGGATCACGTCGACGTCGGCACGCCGCTCGGCCTCGATTTCGAAACCGGCGCGAAGCTCGCCGGCGCACGCTTCACGATGCTGCGCGGCTCGATCGCACGCCTGCACCGCGCGCTCGCGCAGTTCATGATCGACACGCACACGCTGCAGCACGGCTACAGCGAGACGTACACGCCGTACATCGTGAATCCCGAGATCCTGTACGGCACGGGCCAGCTGCCGAAGTTCGCGGACGACATGTTCCGCGTCGAGAAGGGCGGCGCCGAAAACACGATCACGCAGTACCTGATCTCCACGTCCGAGATTTCGCTGACGAACACCGTGCGCGAGTCGATCGTCGAAGGCTCCGCGCTGCCGATCAAGCTGACCGCGCATTCGCCGTGCTTCCGCTCCGAAGCCGGCTCGTATGGCCGCGACACGCGCGGGATGATCCGCCAGCACCAGTTCGACAAGGTCGAGATGGTGCAGGTCGTCGCGCCGGACGCGTCGTATGCGGCACTCGACGAGATGGTCGGCCACGCGGAGGCGATCCTGCAGAAGCTCGGCCTGCCGTACCGCGTGATCACGCTGTGCACGGGCGACATGGGCTTCTCGGCCGCGAAGACGTTCGACCTCGAAGTGTGGCTGCCCGCGCAGAACACCTATCGCGAGATCTCGAGCTGCTCGAACACCGAAGCGTTCCAGGCGCGCCGGATGCAGGCGCGTTTCCGCAACGCGCAGGGCAAGCCGGAACTCGTGCATACGCTGAACGGCTCCGGCCTCGCGGTCGGCCGCACGCTCGTCGCAGTGCTGGAGAACTACCAGAATGCCGACGGTTCGGTCACGGTGCCCGAGGCGCTGCGTCCGTACATGGGCGGCATGGAGCGAATCGAAGCGCCGGCGCAGGCGTCGTGAGATCGCTGCGCGATCGGTCTTCGACGGGCTCGCAAAAAAATTTGCAAAAAACGCTTGTGAGTTACGAAGAGATCGTTCTATAATCTTTTCTTTCCCGGACACGACCAACCGGGAAATGAAGCAGCAAGGAAGGAGAGGTGGCAGAGTGGTCGAATGTACCTGACTCGAAATCAGGCGTACGGTTTCCCCGTACCGTGGGTTCGAATCCCACCCTCTCCGCCAAAATACGAAGCCCCGTGATCCGGAAGGATCACGGGGTTTTTCGTTTTGGTCGCCCGGTGGCGAGCGTGGATGCGATGTGCGGTACGCGCGCGCGTACCGATCGGCCGGCACCCGCTTGGGCGTTGTTGCCTCGGTTCCCGCCGCCCACGGATCGCCACGGGCTTCGTGCTCGACCCGCACGGTTCCCGCCGCCGCTTGCCCGCTTCAGCCTTGACCTCGCGCGCCGTTAACAGAGCGGTCGGCGGCTCGCGCTTTTTTGCGCGGTCGCCGTTCTCCGACGATCCAAGGTCCCATGAAGCTGAGCTACAAGATTCCCCTCGCATTCGCCATTGCGCTGCTGCTGATGTTCTGCGGCGCGCTGTACGGCATCCGCATTCTCAATCGCTCGATCGACACGTTCGCGAACGACGTGCAGACGCACGTTGCCGACGAGCGGCTCGTATCGGCCACGCTCGTGCAGTTCAAGCTGCAGGTGCAGGAATGGAAGGACACGCTGCTGCGCGGCAAGCAGCCCGACAAGCTCGACAAGTACTGGCAGGCATTCCAGACGCGCGAGCGCACGGTAGACACGCTCGCCGCGCAGCTCGTCGGCGAGCTGCCGCCCGGCGAGAGCCGGACGCTCGTCGAGCAGTTCATGCGCGCGCATGCGGCGATGGGCGACGGCTACCGGCGAGGGTTCGACGCGTTCAAGGCCGCGGGCTTCGAGCCGACGGCCGGGGACGCGGCCGTGGCGGGCGTCGACCGGGCGCCCGCCGCGCTGCTCGAGCGCGCGGCGAAGGCGATCGCCGACGAGAGTGCTGCCGTATCGTCGCAAGCGAGCCGCGATGTGCGCCACGCGACCGCGGCGAGCGTCGTGCTCATGCTGATCGTGCTCGGCATCGCGATGATCGGTGCGTTCCTGTTCAGCCGCGCGATCCTGCGGCCGCTCGATCGCGCCGTGGCCTGTGCACAGGCGGTGGCCGGCGGCGACCTGACGCGCGACGTCGACGCGGCCGGCCGCGACGAGATCGCCGATCTGCTGCGCGCATTGAAGACGATGCAGGCGAGCCTGTCGGGTGTCGTGCTCGAGGTGCGTACGCATGCCGAAGCCGTCGCGACCGCGAGCGCGCAGATCGCGGCGGGCAATCACGACCTGTCGTCGCGCACCGAGGCGCAGGCTGCTTCGCTCGAGGAAACCGCGGCCAGCATGACCGAACTGACGGGCATCGTGCGCCAGTCGGCCGAACACGCGCAGCATGCGGCGCAGCTCGCACGCGACGCATCGGACATCGCGTCCGCGGGCGGTGGCGTGATGACGGACGCGGTCGGCACGATGAGCGGGATTGCCGCCAGCGCGGCGAAGGTCGGCGAGATCATCGCGGTCATCGACGGCATCGCATTCCAGACCAACATCCTCGCGCTGAACGCGGCCGTCGAGGCGGCGCGCGCGGGCGAGCAGGGGCGCGGCTTTGCGGTCGTCGCGTCGGAGGTGCGCACGCTCGCGCAGCGCAGCGCGGCCGCCGCGAAGGAGATCAAGGCGCTGATCGAGCAATCGACGCGGCGGGTCGACGAGGGCGCCGTGCTGATCGCGCGCGCGGGCGAATCGATCCACGAGATCGTCGGCGCGGTGCAGCGGGTCACGTCGATCGTCGGCGAGATCTCGTCCGCTTCGCAGGAGCAAAGCGGCGGCATCCAGCAGGTGAACGTCGCGGTCACGCAGATGGATGAAGCGACGCAGCGCAATGCGGCGCTGGTCGAACAGGCGTCGGCGGCGACGCAGGCGCTGGCCGAGCAGGCGAGCGCGCTGCGGCACGCGGTCGCCGTGTTCAGGCTGCCGCAGGCCGCGTGACGATATTGCCGACCGCGACCGCGACCGCGACCGCGACCGCGACCGCGACCGCGACCGCGACCGCGACCGCGACCGCGCCGTCCTGCGTCACCCCGCGGCCGAATACTGCGCGAGCACGCGAGCGCGGATCGATGGCTTGATGTTCGATTGCGCCATGTTGCCGCCATAGTGCGCGACGACACGCGGATTCATCACGCGATACCAGAGCGGCGGCACATAGGCGAACAGGATCATCGTCGCGTAGCCGGCCGGCAGTTGCGGCGAGTCGTCGAAGTGTCGCAGCGCCTGGTACGAGCGCGTCGGGTTCGCGTGATGGTCGGCGTGCCGCTGCAACTGGTACAGGAACAGGTTGGTGACGACGTGATTGCTGTTCCACGAATGCTGCGGCGTGCAGCGCTCGTAGCGGCCGCTCGGCAGCTTGAGGCGGCCGAGCCCGTAGTGCTCGACGTAGTTGACGACTTCGAGCAGCGACGCGCCGTACACGGCCTGGATCACGAGGAACGGGATCACGATCTTGCCGGCCATCGCGAGCGCGATGCCCCACACGACGACGGTCATCGCCCACGCGTGCAGCACCTCGTTGCGCCAGGTCCACGGCGAATGCCCGAGCCGCTCGAGGCGTGCCTTCTCGAGGCGCCACGCCGAGCGGATGCTGCCCGTCACCGTGCGCGGCAGGAAGGCCCAGAACGATTCGCCGTAGCGCGCGCTCGCCGGATCCTCGGCCGTCGCGACGCGCACGTGATGGCCGCGGTTGTGCTCGACGAAGAAGTGCCCGTACGCCACCGGCGCGAGCGTGACTTTCGCGAGCCAGCGCTCGAAGCGGCTGGTCTTGTGCCCGAGTTCGTGCGCGGTGTTGATCGAGATGCCCGTTGCGGCGCCGAGCGACAGCGCGAAGCCGACGTAGTCGTACCACGCGAGCGCATGCGTGCCGACGATCCGCACGCACATGAAGAACGCGATGTATTCGACCAGCGTCGCGAGATAGACGATGTAGCGGTAGTAGCGCTCGCGTTCGAGATGCGGGACGACGGCTTCGGGCGGATTGTCGCGATCGTCGCCGATCAGCGTGTCCAGGACCGGGATCACGCCGAACGCGAACAGCGGGCCGAACCACCAGAACACGTGGAGGCCCGTCGACAGCGCGAGCTGGGCCGAGAGGATCGGCAGCGTGATCGTCACCGCGCCGAGCAGCCACAGATAACGTTTGCCATCCGACCAGCCCGAGGCCGATGCGTCGGTCATTGCCATTGTCTCCCTCCTTTTCGGGGCCGGCTCCCGCGTGTGCGGGTGCGGCGGCCGAGTGACGCGCTTGTCGTCGTTCGAATCGTCGTGGGTCCGCGGCACGGCGCGCGGCACCGGATCGGTGGTCCGGTTGTGCCAGTTATACGACCGTCGCGCGCGCTTTCCAAACCCCGCCGCTAGGCGGGCGACTCCAAACGGCGGCCCGTGCAGGACGCGGGCCGGGAGGGGCCTGCGCCACGGTGATTGAAACAGGCCGGAGCGGGCCCGATCCGCTCGCGCAGCCGGTATTCTCGTCGGATGAATACGGCAGACCACACGCGCGAGTATGCGGCGGCGGGGTCCGCAACGAATGTTGCAATGCAATAAATGCGACGCGACATCGCGTGGCGGCGCGGCTTTTTGGGATACATATATTACGGATCATTACGGCGCCGCTGCGGGGTAACGTCGGACCTTGACCACATGAATGCCAAGCATGACAAGGCGAGCGGGGCGACGCGTCCGACTTCGCCGTTCGGACTGCCACGCGTCGCGGCCCGTCGACGCGTCGATGCTGCACCCGCACACCCGCGCGTGCGCGACGCGTGCTGCCTTTCGATCCGCGCTGTCATTTGAAAATTACGATTTGACTCATGCCCCGCTTTCGGTTGAAGCTAGTAACTTGCTGTCCGAAGGGGGCTGTGCCTGCATGAGTTCGACCTTGACCGTTCGTCGTATCGCTGCCGATCAGGGCGGCGTGTATCGCGAACTCCGCGCCGCATCGCTGCGTGAGCCCTACGCGCCCGGTGAAGCGCCGGAGGCCGAATTGCTGAACGTCGATTCCGACGCGGCGGCGGCCATCGCCGCGCTGCGTGCCGCGTCCGACGAGTCGACGACTTTCCTGCTGTACACCGAAGGCCATCCGGCCGGCATGATCGGCGCGTATTTCGACACGACGCCCGAGCGGCGCGCATTCGTCAGCGAGCTGTGGGTCGCGCACGCGGTCCGCCACCTGCGCGGCGGCGTGCTGTTGCTCGAAACGGCTACCGCGTGGCTGGCCGAACGCGGGGCGCGGGACGTCTACGCATGGATCGCCGATGCGAACCGCAACGCGATCCGTTTCTACGAACGGGCGGGCTTCGGCAACACGGGCGAGCATGCGCCGATCGCGCGGATGCCCGGCGCGATGAAGTCGTTGTTCGTGTCGCACTTCAACACACCCTGACGCATGAATGCGCGGGCCGCACGGCGTGATGAAGGCCCGGCCGCCCGCCCGACTGCCCGCCTGCCGGTTGCGCGCTCGCCGCGACCGTCGCCCCCTGGCTCCCCAAAAATAATGGCCGCACGCGTGGACGCCTGTAAAATACGCAAAAATTTTTTGCAGAGTGTCCATGTCGCTTAAAAAATCGCCATTCTTCGAGCTGCGCAGCGGATCGGTCGATACGTTGCTGTTCACCGTGAAGACGACCGATCTCGATGCGTTGCGTACCGAACTGGTCAAGCGCTTCGAAGCGACTCCCGAGTTTTTCGCCGATGATGTCGTCGCGATCGACGTCCGCCGCCTCGCGGACGGCGAACGCGTCGCGCTCGCCGACATCCGCCAGATGCTGAACGACGTGCGGATGCGCCCGGTGGGCGTCGTCGCGCTGGCGACGCAGGGCTGGGCGGGGGAAGCCGGCCTGCCGTTGCTCGAGGCGCGCGATCGCCGCGTGTCGGCCGCGAAGCCGGCCGACGAAGCGGAGGCGGCGCCGGCCGCTGCCGCGGCAGCCGAACCGGCGCCGGAACCTGAGCCGACGCCGGTTGCGGCGGGCGGCCAGACGCTGGTGATCGACCGGCCGCTGCGTTCGGGGCAGCAGATTTACGCGAAAGGAGACCTCGTGGTGCTGGCGCCGGTCAGTCACGGTGCCGAGATCATCGCGGAAGGCAACATCCACATCTACGCGCCGTTGCGCGGCCGCGCACTCGCGGGCGTGCACGGCAATCACGACGCGCGCATTTTCTGCACGTGTCTCGAGCCGGAACTGATTTCGATCGCGGGTATCTATCGAACGACCGAGAACCCGTTGCCCGCCGACATACTGGGCAAATCGGTGCAGATCCGGCTCGAAGAGGAAAAACTGATGATCGAACCGCTGCGCCTGACGTGATTCACGCGGCACGCTCCGGGTCGATCGGCTCTCATTGACGAACACAGGGTATTGGGTAAATGGCAAAAATCATCGTGGTGACTTCGGGCAAGGGCGGCGTGGGCAAGACGACGACCAGCGCGAGCTTCGCGTCCGGCCTCGCGCTGCGCGGCCACAAGACGGCCGTGATCGACTTCGACGTCGGCCTGCGCAACCTCGATCTCATCATGGGCTGCGAGCGTCGCGTGGTGTATGACCTCGTCAACGTGATCCAGGGCGAAGCGAACCTGAACCAGGCGCTGATCAAGGACAAGAAGTGCGAGAACCTGTTCATCCTGCCGGCATCGCAGACGCGCGACAAGGATGCGCTCACGCGTGACGGTGTCGAGAAGGTGCTGAACGACCTGGTCGCGATGGACTTCGAATACATCGTCTGCGACTCGCCGGCCGGTATCGAGGCGGGCGCGCTGCACGCGATGTACTTCGCGGACGAAGCGCTGATCGTCACGAACCCGGAAGTGTCGTCGGTGCGCGACTCGGACCGCATTCTCGGCATCCTGTCGTCGAAGACGAAGCGCGCGGCCGAAGGCAAGGATCCGATCAAGGAACACCTGCTGATCACGCGCTACAGCCCGAAGCGCGTGAGCGAAGGCGAAATGCTGTCGCTCGAGGACATCAGCGAGATCCTGCGCATCAAGCTGATCGGCGTGGTGCCGGAATCGGAAGCCGTGCTGCACGCCTCGAACCAGGGCCTGCCGGCCGTGCACATCGACGGCACCGACGTTGCGGAAGCGTACAAGGACGTCGTCGCGCGCTTCCTCGGCGAGGACAAGCCGCTGCGCTTCACCGATTATCAGAAGCCGGGCCTGCTGCAGCGCCTCTTCGGCAGCAAGTAACGGAGGCCGCCCATGTCCATCCTTTCGTTTCTCCTCGGCGAGAAGAAGAAGTCCGCATCGGTCGCGAAGGAGCGCCTGCAGCTCATCATCGCGCACGAGCGGGTCGGCGGCCGGCCGCCGGCCGATTACCTGCCGGCGCTGCAGAAGGAGCTGGTCGCGGTCATCTCGAAGTACGTCCATATTTCGAACGATGACATCCGCGTGAGCCTCGAGCGCCAGGACGATCTCGAAGTCCTCGAAGTGAAGATCGAGATTCCGCAAGCCTGACCGCTGTCTGTCCCCCCGCACGGTGGCGCCTGCCGCCGTGCGCGTCTTACGCCCTGTTGCACTTTCGGTCGCGCCGTAACACGGCGTCTGTCGGCCGTTGGTCGATCTCCCGCATTGAACGAATACGCTCGCGTCATTTGTCAATCAGGAGGTTGTGATGGCTGTCTCTACCGTTCAACGCCGTATCGTTTCGCTCGTACTGTTCGCCGCGGGCCTGTCAGCCGTCGCCGCGCCGCTCGCCGCACGCGCCGACGAAATCCTCGTCGGTACGCCCGTGATGGTGCAGTCGGGCCGGATGGTCGTCGCCGAACCGGTGGCCGCGCCCGCCGAGGAAATCGTCGTCGTCGCGCCGAACGCGCCGCCGCCGGTGCGCTACGAGGTCGTGCCCGACGCACGCGTCGGCTATGTGTGGGAGCGCGGTCACTGGCACTGGGATCATGGCCGCTACGTCTGGATCGGCGGTCGCTGGGAAACCGAGCGTATCGGCATGCACTGGGTGCCGGGCCACTGGGATCAGCGCGGCCCGAACTGGTTCTGGACGCGCGGCCACTGGGCCTGACGGAGGCGCGCGATGAAAAGAACCGCCCTTGCCATTGCGCTCGTCGCGATCACGCTCGCCGGCTGTATCGTCGTGCCGGCGCGGCCCGTCTACTATCGGCCCGCGCCGGTGGTGATCTACTGAGGGGTACGCGGGCCCGTCTGCGCCGGGCCGCTCGTGCCGGAAGGAGTCGTGCCGGAAGCGGTCGTGCCGGAAGCGGACGGTCCGTCGTCGTGCGACGTCGCGGGCGTGTGCGTGGCGGCGTTGCCGGCCGCCGGGGCCTCCGGCTCGCCACCGTCCCGTTCGCGCAGCGTGTCGAGCGGATCGGCGGGCGCGGTGGCCGCGTCCTGCGGCTCGACGACGCCGGCCGCAACCGCCGGCGCCGCGGCGGGTTCAGCGGCGGCCGCGGGCGGCGCGAGATAGCGCTGCGCGAGTGTTTCGTAGAGCGGCGGCGCGAAGAAGCGCGCCATCCGGCTCGACACCAGCGCGGTCGCCATCAGCGAAATCACGAGCGCGTGACCGTTGATCATCTCCATCACGATCACGAACGACGTGATCGGCGACTGCGTGACCGCCGCGAGGTAGCCGACCATCGCGAGCGCGATCAGCATCGGCAGGCTCATGTCGCCGAACACGAGGTGCAGCAGGTTGCCGAACCCGGCGCCGATCGACAGCGACGGCGCGAAGATCCCGCCCGGAATGCCCGGCAGGTACGACGCGACCATCGACACCATCTTCAGGAACGGATAGAGCACCGACAGCCGTTCATGGCCGTCGAGCAGGCCGCGCGCCTCGGCATAGCCGCTGCCGAACGTCGTCCCGCCCGACACGAGGCCGACGACGGCGATCACGAAACCGCACAGCGCCGCGAACGCGATCGGGCGCTCGCGATACAGGCCGAGCAGGCGCGCGGGCAGCCAGCGCCCGGTATTGAGCAGCAGCCAGCTGAAGAGGCCGCCCGCGACGCCGGTCACGAGCGCGGTGACGAGCACGGCGACGGCGAGCATCTTCGGGAAATGCTGGCCGGCGTCGATCGTGCCGAAGTACGTGTAGTTGCCGTTCAGGCCCAGCGCGACGACACCGGCGAGGATGATCGCGGTGATCAGCACGCCGCTTGCGCGGGCGGAGAAGCTGCGGGTCAGCTCCTCGATCGCGAACACGATCCCGGCGAGCGGCGTATTGAACGCGGCCGACAGGCCGGCCGCCGCGCCGGCGAGTACGAGCTGTCGTTCGATCTGCGCGTTCGAGCGCGGGTAGAAGCGCCGCAGGTTGAACATCAGCGACGCGCCGACCTGCACGGTGGGGCCTTCGCGTCCGATCGTGAAGCCGCCGAGGATGCCCATGAACGAGATCAGGACCTTGCCGAACAGGATGCGCAGGGTCAGCAGCCGCGCGCCGAACGCGCCCGGGCTCGCATGCAGCGTCGCAATGACCTGCGGGATCCCGCTGCCCTCGGCGCCGCGGAAGAAGCGGCGCGTGAGCCATGCCGACGCGGCGGCGATCGACGGCGTCAGCAGCAGCGGCAGCCACGCGGCGTGGTCGCGCATCGTGCGGAACGTGTCGTAGCCCCAGTCGATCAGCCGCGCGTACAGCACGGCCGCGAGGCCCACGGCGATCGCGCCGAGCCAGAACACGCCGTACTGGCGCCAGATCCGCAGCGAGCGGCGGGTGAGGGCGGGAAACAACCCGGAAAGCAGGGCAGGAAGGGCGGGGCGTTGCATCGGCGGAAGCCGGGAGGGCAAAGAGCGCATTATAAAAAGAACCTGATGCAGCCGGGGCTCGACAAATCCTCACAAAAGCGTCGCACTTTGTTGCAAATGTAATGTCGGCGTAATGTATCAACGCGGCAACCGTCGTTAGCATCACCAAATGGCCGGCCCACCCCATTCATCATAAGAAAAGTGAAACGCATCCTCATCGTGAAAGTGACGTCGCTCGGCGACGTCGTCCAGACGCTGCCTGTCGTCGCGGACCTCCACCGTGCCTTTCCGGGCGTAACGGTCGACTGGGCCGTCGACGAATCATGCGCCGAGGTCGTGCGCTGGCATCCGGGTGTGAGCAAGGTGCTTTGCGCGCCGTTGCGGCGGTTCAAGAAGCTCCGGAACGGCGGCGACCTGAAGGCGATCTCGGCGTCGATCGGCGCGCTGCGCGCGCACCGCTACGATGCGGTCATCGACCTGCACGGCGTCTACAAGAGCGCGATCATCTCGGCACTCGCGCGTGCCGCGCGCCGCGTCGGCTATCAGACGCAGGATCTCGGCGAGGCGGGTGCCCGCTTCGCCTACTCGCATCGCTTCGGCCCGCGGCCGGACTGCGACGCGTGGCACGGGATGCGCGTGAGCGCCGGCGAGGCGCTGGGCTATGTCCCCGAGGGCAGCGCCGCTTACGGGATCGTCCCGCCGCAGGATGCGAACCTGCCGCCCGCCGTGACCGACGGCGCGCCGTTCATGCTGCTGTTTCACGCCACGTCCAATCCGGACAAGCAATGGCCCGCCGACCACTGGGCCGCGCTGGCTACGCAGATGATGGCGCGCGGCGTGCGCGTGCTCGTGCCGTGGGGATCGGCAGCCGAACACGACGCTGCGCAGGACATTGCCGCGCGTGCGTCGGGCGCGATCGTGCTGCCGGCGATGTCGGTGCGCGAACTGGGTGCGGCCATCGGTCGGGCCGCGCTCGTGGTGGGAGTCGATACCGGGTTCGTGCATATGGCGCACGCGCTGCAGCGGCCGACCGTGATGATTTTCGTCGCGACGTCGCGTCACCATTGCGGCATCGGCGGCGCGCCGAACGCGCTGTCGATCGGCGAACCGGGCGCGCCGCCGTCGGTTGCGCAGGCACTCGATGCGATCGATGCGGTCGGGCCGGCCTATGGCGCGCTGCGTGACCGGCTGACGGCCTAGGGCCAGCGCGAGCCCGCTATCGGCATGAACCGGCCCGGGGGAAGCGGGCCGCGCGTTCTGGCGAGCAGCGCTGCGACCGTCATCACCGCGGCGACGGCGGCCAGGTTGGCGAGAAGCGCCTCGAACAGGACGCCGCGCCAGGTTTTCGGCCGGAAGCGCGCCGCGAGCAGCAGGGCGCCACCCGGCGCGAGCGCCAGGATCAGGACGAGGTCGGCGTTGTCGAGGCGGAGGTCCATTGCGGCGGCTCCTTCAGCGGAGGGAGCCCGGGGTGCGTGACGGCGCCCCCGGATCGAACGTAAGCGGCGGCCCCCGCCGCCCAACCCGGGGCGCCCCGAGGGCTCAGACGAGCGATGCGTCGCGGGTTTCGCGCATCAGCAGCACGCCGACCAGGCTGATTGCCGCCGCAACCGACACGTAGCCGCCGACCCACGACAGGCCGCCGCGCGCGGCGAGCAGCTGCGCGATGTACGGCGCGATCGACGCGCCGAGGATCCCGCCGAGGTTGTACGCGACCCCCGCGCCCGTATAGCGGACGTTGGTCGGGAACAATTCGGGCAGCAGCGCGCCCATCGGCGCGAACGTCACGCCCATCAGGAACAGCTCGATGGTCAGGAACAGCGCGACGAGCGGCATCGAGCCGCTGCCGAGCAGCGGCTCCATCGCGAAGCCGGACGACAGCGCGGCGATCGCGCCGACGACCAGCACCGGCTTGCGGCCGAAGCGGTCCGAGGCCCACGCCGACAGCGGCGTCGCAAGCCCCATGAACACGACCGCGAAGCACAGCAGGCCGAGGAAGCTCTGGCGCGGAATATGCAGCGTCGACACGCCGTACGACAGCGAGAACACCGTCGAGATATAGAACAGCGTGTAGCAGACCACCATCGCGAGCGCGCCGAGCAGCGTCGGCTGCCAGTGTTGCGAGACGAGCGTCGCGACCGGCACGCGCACGCGCTCGTTGCGGTCGAGTGCGGCCTGGAACGCCGGCGTCTCGGTGATTTTCAGCCGCACGTACAGGCCGAGCGCGACGAGCACCGCGCTGACGAGGAACGGGATGCGCCAGCCCCAGCTGCGGAATTGTTCGTCGGACAGCGACAGCGCGAGCGCGAAGAACAACCCGTTCGACATCAGGAAGCCCACCGACGGGCCCAGCTGCGGGAACATCCCGAACCAGCCGCGCTTGCCTTGCGGCGCGTGCTCGGTCGCGAGCAGCGCCGCACCGCCCCATTCGCCGCCGAGGCCGATCCCCTGGCCGAAGCGCAGCACGCACAGCAGCACCGGTGCGAGCGCACCGATCGTGTCGTAGCCGGGCACGAAGCCGATCGCGGTGGTGGACACGCCCATCACGAGCAGCGACGCGACGAGCGTCGATTTGCGGCCGATGCGGTCGCCGAAGTGGCCGAACAGGAACGAGCCGATCGGCCGCGCGATGAACGCGATGCCGAACGTGACGAATGCGGACAGCGCCTGGGCGGTCGCGGAGCCGTGCGGAAAGAACACGGGGCCGATGACGAGTGCCGCGGCGGTCGCGTACACGTAGAAGTCGTAGAACTCGATCGCGGTGCCGATGAAGCTCGCGAACACGATGCGCCGGTGGCTGACGGCGCCGGCCGAACCGGTTGCGTGTGCAACGGCCGGGGGAGATGCGGACATGGATGTCTCCGTTTTGTCGTTGGGCGGTCGGCCGGGTGAGCGCTCGGGCAGGCGGGCGCTTGCCGGGAGCGGCCGAGCGGATGAGGCGGCGGCGTGGACGCGCGGCGTGGCGCGGACGTCACCCGCCGGTCGACGATGGAGACGGATAGGTCGCCGCCGCCCGGTGCCGGCGTGGTCGGCTCGCATGCCGGGTGCGGCGCGCGAACGCGCGCGGGAGGGTGGCCGCGCGATTGCGGAAAATTATAGCCAGCGCCGCGACATGGCGGCAAACGCGGGCGGGCGCGGGCTCAGTCGATCGATTGCGCCTGCGCGGATGCGGTGCTTTGCAACTGGAAGTGGCCGTCGTCGTTGAACAGCCAGCCTTCCATCATCTCGAGCCGGCCATTGCCGTCCAGCAGTTTCGACGGCGGTGGCGGCAGTGGCGCCGAGCGGCGCAGCGACGCGAGCGCGAGCGCTTCCGCTTCACTGTCGCCGTTGCTGCGATAGACGGATGCGTTGACGAGCTGGCCACTGCGATCGACGGTGAACGCGACGACGACGAGCGAGCGCAGCATCGCCTGCGGCATCCCGTGCGACACGGCGGACGGATTGTGCTCGGCGACGCACTGCGCGACTTCCACGCGGTACTGGTCGCGATTCGCGCTGCGGATGACCGACGGAATCGTCAGGATCGAGCGCAGCGACGGGGGCGGCGTGATCGTGCAGGCGGCAAGCATGACGGCGGCGACCAGCGCGGCAATGCGCAGCCGGTCGACGCCCGGGCAGGGAAGAGAAGGCATGGGGGAGTGCCGGAGGGTGACGATAAAAAAATGATAGGCGTCTGCGCGCGGCGCGTTATCGGGACAAACGCATAGCACGCGAAGCGCGATGTGCCGATTCGCGGATGATGGCGATTCGGCGGGGCTTCCGGCGCGCATCGCGACGCGATGTGACATGACACGTGACCCTGCGGGCACGACGATTGCGCACGCGCGGCGCGTGCCGGACGCTACGGCAGCGGCGTGCTCGACCGGCTCAGTAGCCGTGTGTCACGAGCGATAGAACGGACAGGTCCGGATGCGTGCCGTCGATGATGGTCTTGCCGATGTGCACGGCTTCATGCACCGCTTCCTCGACGCTCGCGAAGCTTTCTTCGCCGTCCGCATGGAACGGCACGGCATGATCCGGCAGCGCGGGGTTCACGCCCGGATGGCAGACATAGCCTGTGTAGGTGTAGCGCGCATCGCTGCCGGGGACGAGGCCCGGCACCACATGGATCTCGAAGCCTTCGTAATCGACGTGATCGGGCGCTGTCGACAGTTCGGTCATGGCGGTCTCCGTGTGCCGCACGCACGGATGGTGCGGGCGGCATCGAATTGCGGCGGCGGTCGTGTCGCCGTGCTGATCGAATTCTAGGCGATGGCGGCCCGGCCCGTGAGGGCTGCGCGCGTCGCCTGCGGCAACGTCGAGCGTGCCGCAGGCGGTGCGTGTTACCGCGTGCAGCGCGCGTCCTTGCGCTGCACCACGAGGATCACCGGATACTTCTGGCCGTGCTCGAGTTCCACCGGTGCGACGACCGTCAGCGTCGCCGGGTCGGAATCGTCGTACACGCTGACCTGCTCGTTGCGGATGTAGGTCACGCCGGTGCAGTTCGTCGCGCGTCCGTCATCCGATACCTTGCACTGGAGCTCGTTTTCCTTCAGGTAGTTGTACGGCGTCGGGCTCGCGAGATATTCGCGCAGGCCGCGCGGCGAGCCGCCGACGCCCTTCACGTACGCGATCGCGCACGACGGTGTTTGCGCGTCGGTGCCGGAGGCGGAATCGGCGGCCGCTGCGTGCGTGCCGACGGCGGCCAGCAGGGCGACGAGCGACGAGGCGATGAAGGGCTTCATGACGTGGATTTCCCGTTTCGCGAATCGGAGCGCCGGATTGTAACGGCATCGGGCGAGATGCGTCGGCAGGCAGAGGCGGGCAGCGTGCGCGGCGCGCCGCGGACAAACAAAAACCCCGTCATTCGATGAATGGACGGGGTTGGGCGAACTTCCTGGCGGAAGCGGTGAGATTCGAACTCACGGACAGTTTCCCGTCGCCGGTTTTCAAGACCGGTGCCTTAAACCGCTCGGCCACGCTTCCACACGAGGCGGCATTGTAACCGAAATGCCGCCTCGTTCCGCTTCAATCGTCACGCAGGAACAATTCCTGCAAGTCGTTGAGGAAACGCTGGCCGAGCGGCGTCGGCGCGATCTGCGCGAAATCGCGCGTGATCAGCCCGCGCCGTTCCGCTTCCTTCAGTGCCGGCTCGATCGTGCTGATCGGCAAACCCGTGCGTTCGACGAAGCCGTGCACCGGGAAGCCCTCGACGAGCCGCAGCGTGTTCAGCATGAACTCGAACGGCAGGTCGCGCGCACCGACTTCGCGCTCTTCCTGCACCGGCGTGCCGGCCATCGCCTGTTCGATGAAGGTGGCCGGATGCTTGTAGCGCGCCTGCCGCAGGATCCGGTTGGGGAACGACAGCTTCGTGTGCGCGCCCGCGCCGATTCCGAGATAGTCGCCGAAGCGCCAGTAGTTCAGGTTGTGCTTGCACTGATGATTCGGCTTCGCGTACGCCGACACTTCGTAGCGGTCGTAGCCGGCCTCGGCCGTGCGCGCGTGGATCCATTCCTGCATGTCGGCCGACGCGTCGTCGTCGGGCACCGCGGGCGGAAACTTCGCGAACAGCGTGTTCGGCTCGAGCGTCAGGTGATACAGCGACAGATGCGGCGGCGCGTACGACAGCGCGGTCTCGATGTCGGCCCGGCATTCGTCGAGCGTCTGGTTCGGCAGCGCGAACATCAGGTCGAGGTTGAAGTTGTCGAACGTCTTCGCGGCGATCTCGACGGCCGCGCGCGCCTGCGCGGTGTCGTGAATACGGCCGAGCGCTTTCAGATGGCCTTCGTTGAAGCTCTGGATGCCGACCGACAGGCGGTTCACGCCGCTCGCGCGGAATTGCGCGAACTTCGCGGCCTCGAACGTGCCCGGGTTCGCCTCGAGCGTGATCTCGGCGTCGGCATCGAGCGGCAGCAGCGCGCGCAGGTCGGACAGCAGCCGGTCGAGGCCGGCCGCGGACAGCAGGCTCGGCGTGCCGCCGCCGATGAACACCGTATGCACCTGCCGGCCCCAGACGAGCGGCAGCGCCTGTTCGAGATCGGCGCGCAGCGCATCGAGGTACTCGGTTTCCGGAAACCGCTCGCCTTTCCACTCGTGCGAGTTGAAATCGCAGTAAGGGCACTTGCGCACGCACCACGGAAAATGCACGTACAGCGCGAGCGGCGGCAGCGACGTGAGCCGTACCTGCCCGGGCGACGTGAAGGTCGCGACGACGCGCGCGCCGGTTTCCGCCGCCTGGCTCATGCGGCCTCCGGTTGCAAATGTGTGACGAAGACGATCATGCCGGTTCCTCCGCGAGCCGCGCGAGCAGCGCCTTCAGCGCGAGCGCGCGATGGCTGTGCGTGTTCTTCACGGCCGGCTCGAGTTCGGCCGCCGTCGCGCCGAGCGACGGCAGGTGGAAATACGGGTCGTAGCCGAATCCGTGCTCGCCGCGCGGCGTGTCGACGATCTCGCCCACCCAGCGGCCTTCGGCGAACAGCGGTTCGGGATCGTCCGCGTGGCGCACCAGCGCGAGCACGCAGCAATAGTATGCGCGTCGGTCTGCGACGCCGCGCAGCTGCTCGACGAGGTACGCATTGTTGGCCGCGTCGCCCTTGGCGCCGCCCGCGCGCTGCGCGTAGCGCGCCGAATAGACGCCCGGTGCGCCGCGCAGCGCGCGCACGCACAGCCCCGAATCGTCGGCGATCGCCGGCAGGCCGGTGAGCCGCGACGCGTGCCGCGCTTTCGTCAGCGCATTCTCGATGAACGTGCCGAACGGTTCTTCCGCCTCGGGCACGGCCAGCTCGCCCTGCGGCACGATCTCGATGCCGACCGTCGAGAACAGCGCGGTGAATTCGCGCAGCTTGCCGGCGTTGTTCGACGCGAGCACGATGCGCGACAGCGGCGCGAGGGTGCGATCATCAGACATGGCCGGCGCCCAGCACGTCCTTCTGCAGCTGCACGAGCTGGCCGATCCCGTTTTGCGCGAGGTCGAGCAGCGCGTTCATCTCGGCGCGCGAGAACGGCACGCCTTCGGCGGTGCCCTGGACTTCGACGAAGCCGCCGGCGCCCGTCATCACGACGTTCATGTCGGTATCGCACTGCGAATCTTCGGCGTAGTCGAGATCGAGCACGGGCGCGCCTTCGTACACGCCGACCGAGATCGCGGCGACGTGGTCGGTGATCGGCGAGCGCGCGAGCTTGCCGGCCGCGATCAGCTTCGACACGGCGTCGTGCGCGGCGACGAAGGCGCCGGTGATGCTGGCCGTGCGCGTGCCGCCGTCGGCCTGGATCACGTCGCAGTCGATGTGGATCGTGCGCGGGCCGAGCGCCTCCAGATCGAACACCGCGCGCAGCGCACGGCCGATCAGGCGCTGAATTTCCTGCGTGCGGCCCGTCTGCTTGCCGCGCGCCGCTTCACGGTCGCTGCGCGTGTGCGTCGCGCGCGGCAGCATCCCGTATTCGGCCGTCAGCCAGCCCTGGCCGCGATCGCGCAGGAATTCGGGCACGCGCTCGGCGACGCTCGCGGTGCAGATCACCTTGGTATCGCCGAATTCGACGAGTACCGAGCCTTCGGCGTGTTTCGTGTAGTGGCGCGTGAGGGCGACCTTGCGCAGTTCGTCGGCGCGGCGGCCGCTCGGGCGGGACAGGGAAGACGTCATGGGGGAATCGTGGACGGAAGAGGAAACCCCGATTTTAGCGCCGAACGGCAGGCATGCCCGGCGGGGTGGGACGCAAAAATGGGATAATGCGCGCTTCCCGCCCCGCGCCTTGCAATGCGCCGGGCGCCTCGACATATTCCCGCCCGTGAAGGGCACCCAGACGGCGAGACGAACCATGATCTACAGCATGACGGGCTATGCGAGCGCGACGCGCGAACTCGCGACGGCCACCGGCAACGGCGGCACCAGCGTGTCGGTCGAACTGCGCACCGTGAACTCGCGCTTCCTCGACCTGAATTTCCGCATGCCGGACGACGTGCGCGCGTGCGAACCCGCGCTGCGCGAAATGCTGATGAACAAGCTGTCGCGCGGCAAGGTCGACGTGCGCATCAACCTGCAGCGCGGCGAGCAGAGCATCGGTGCGGGCGCGCTGAACCAGACGGCGCTCGGCCAGCTCGCCGAGCTCGAGCGTTCGGTGCTCGATTCGTTCCCGGGTGTCGGCCGCCTGCGCGCGGGCGAGATCCTGCGCTGGCCGGGGGTGCTCGCCGAGAGCGGCGTGTCGTCGGACGCGATCCGCGACGCGGTGCTCGCGTGCGGCAAGGAAGCGATCGGCGAGCTCGTCGTCGTGCGTTCGCGCGAAGGCGCGCAGCTGGCGACGATGCTGCTGTCGAACGTCACCGAAATGGAAGCGATCGTCGCGCGCATCACGCCGCTCGTGCCTGAGCTGATCGCGAAGCATCAGCAGAAGATCGTCGAGCGGCTGCAGGAAGCGCTCGGCATTGCGGCGCCCGAAGGCAGCGCGCCGATCGTCACGCGCGAGGAAGCCGCGGAACGCATTCGTCAGGAAGTGACGATGTACGGCATCCGGATCGACATCGCGGAAGAGCTGTCGCGACTCACCGCGCACCTGAACGAAACGCGTCACGTGATCGAGAAGGGCGGCCGCGTCGGCAAGCGTCTCGACTTCATGATGCAGGAACTGAATCGCGAAGCAAACACGCTCGGCTCGAAGGCGGCGGCGAAGGAACTCGCCGACGCATCGATGGCGCTCAAGCTGTTGATCGAGCAGATGCGTGAGCAAGTGCAAAACCTGGAGTAAAGCAACATGACCGACCTCAACCGCGACGGCCACGCGTCGCATGCGCTGCACGGCGGCGTCTATCCCGGCAACCTGTTCATGGTCGTCGCGCCGTCGGGTGCCGGCAAGTCGACGCTCGTGAACGCGTTGCTGTCGAAGGACAGCGACATCTGCCTGTCGATCTCGTACACGACGCGCAAGCCGCGCCCGGGCGAGCAGGACGGCCAGCACTACCACTTCACGACCGTCGAGGATTTCCGCGCGCGTCACGCCGCGCACGAATTCCTCGAGAGCGCGGAAGTGCACGGCAACTATTACGGCACGTCGCGCGTCTGGATCGAAGAGCAGATGATGAACGGCCACGACGTGCTGCTCGAGATCGACTGGCAGGGCGCACTGCAGGTGAAGAAGCAGTTCCGCAACGCGGTCGGCATCTTCATCCTGCCGCCGTCGCTCGACGCGCTCGAGGAACGTCTGAAGAAGCGCGGCCAGGACGAACCGAACGTGATCACGCGGCGCCTGCTGGCTGCCGGCAGCGAGATCGCGCACGCGTCGGAAGCGGAATACGTCGTGATCAACGAGAATTTCGATCGTGCACTCGCCGAACTCGAATGCATCGTCGCGGCCACGCGCCTGCGCTTTGCTTCGCAGTACGCGCGACACGCGGAGCTGTTCATCGAGCTCGGCATCCATCTGCCCCACGCGGAATGACGCGAGGGTAGAGGGACATAAGGTAGAATAACGACTATATTCAGAAGGAATTTCCAACATGGCTCGCATTACCGTCGAAGACTGCCTGAAGCAAATCCCCAACCGCTTCGAACTGGCGCTCGCCGCCACCTACCGCGCGCGGCAGCTCGCGCAAGGCCATACGCCGAAGATCGAGAGCCGCGACAAGCCGACCGTCGTCGCGCTGCGCGAGATCGCCTCCGGCCAGGTCGGCGTCGAGATGCTGAAGAAGGTGCCGGTGTAACGCGCATCCGGCCCGTTCCAGCCATGTAGTCCACGCGCGCAACGACTCGACCTGGAGGCGAATATGAGCACCACCCCATCGTCCGCCTCCGCGGATTCGACCACCGAAGCCACGGCCCAGTCGCCTGCGCGCCAGTACATCGACGCGGTCCTCGAACAGTCCTTTCGGCACCTGTTCGGGCCGACCGCCACGCCGGAGCAGCCGCGCAAGCACGGCGTCGTTTCGATCGCGAAACTGACGGGCGTGCTTGCCGAGTATCTCCCTCCGGAAGAAATCAAAGAGGTCAAGGCGGCGTTCCACTTCAGCGACGAAGCCCACCTCGGTCAATATCGCCAGAGCGGCGAACCCTACATCACCCATCCCGTCGCCGTCGCGGAAATCTGCGCCGGCTGGAAGCTCGACGCGCAAGCCGTCATGGCGGCGCTGCTGCACGACGTGATGGAAGACCAGGGCGTGACCAAGAGCGAGCTGGCCGAACGGTTCGGCCCGAAGGTCGCCGAACTGGTCGACGGCCTGTCGAAGCTCGACAAGATGGAGTTCCGCAGCCGCGAGGAAGCGCAGGCGGAAAACTTCCGCAAGATGCTACTCGCGATGGCGCGCGACGTGCGCGTCATCCTCGTCAAGCTCGCCGATCGTCTGCACAACATGCGCACGCTCGGTGCGGTGCCGATGGAAAAGCGCCGCCGCGTCGCCCGCGAGACGCTCGACATCTATGCGCCGATCGCGCACCGCCTCGGGTTGAACAACACGTATCGCGAGCTGCAGGACATGAGCTTCGCGAACTTCAACCCGCATCGCTACGCGACGCTCGAGAAGGCCGTGAAGGCCGCGCGCGGCAACCGCCGCGAAGTGATCAGCAAGATCCTCGAGGCCGCCCAGCGCGCGATGGGCGACGCGAAGCTCGACGCCGAGATCACCGGCCGCGAAAAGACGATCTACAGCATTTATCGCAAGATGCGCGACAAGCAGCTGTCGTTCTCGCAGGTGCTCGACGTGTACGGTTTTCGCGTCGTCGTCGACAGCCCGCTCGACTGCTACACGTGCATCGGCGCGCTGCACGCGCTGTACAAGCCCGTGCCCGGCAAGTTCAAGGACTACATCGCGATCCCGAAGATCAACGGCTATCAGTCGCTGCACACGACGCTCGTCGGCCCGTTCGGCGCGCCGATCGAGTTCCAGGTGCGCACGCGCAAGATGCACGAGATCGCCGAGGCCGGCGTGGCCGCGCACTGGCTGTACAAGAACGGCGGCGCGGACCTGAACGACGTGCAGAAGCGCGCGCACCAGTGGCTGAAGTCGCTGCTCGACATCCAGAGCGAAGCCGGCGATTCGAGCGAGTTCCTCGAACACGTGAAGATCGACCTGTTCCCGGATGCGGTCTACGTGTTCACGCCGAAGTCGAAGATCATGGCGCTGCCGCGCGGCGCGACGGCGCTCGATTTCGCGTATTCGATCCACAGCGATCTCGGCAACCAGTGCGTGGCCGTGAAGATCAACAACGAGTTGCTGCCGCTGCGTACCGAGCTGAAGAGCGGCGACATCGTCGAGGTGATCACCGCGCCGTATTCGAAGCCGAACCCCGCATGGCTCGGCTTCGTGCGCACCGGCAAGGCGCGTTCGGCGATTCGTCACTACCTGAAGACGATGCGCCTGAACGAGTCGGTGCAGCTCGGCGAGCGGCTCGTCGACCAGAGTCTGAAGGGTTACGGGCTCGCGCTGGCCGATGTGGGGCCGGAAGTGTGGGAGAAGCTCGTCCAGTGGACGGGCAACAAGAGCCGCCAGGAAATCTTCGCGGACATCGGCCTCGGCCGCCGCGTCGCCGCGGTGATGGCCAAGCGCATCGAGGTGCTGATGAGCGGCCGCGATGCGGACGACGATCTGCCGAAGTCCGAGCGGCACCCCGCGCATAATGCGCCGCCGGTCGTGATTACCGGCACCGAAGGGATGTCCGTGCAACTGTCGGCGTGCTGCCGGCCGATTCCGGGCGACGCGATCATGGGCTATATCGGCATCGGTCTCGGGATGGCGATTCATACGACGGATTGCCGCGTCGCGCAGCGCATCCATCGCCGCGATCCGGGCCGCTGGATCGACGTCGAATGGGCGCCGCAGCCGGGTCGTCTGTTCGACGTCGCGGTGAAGGCGCTCGTGAAGAACGCGAAGGGCATCTTCGCGCGCGTCGCGGCGGATATCACGTCGGCGGACGCGAACATCGTTCACATCGCGATGGACGAGGATCTGACGCACGAATCGACGGTGCTGCGCTTCGTGATCCAGGTGAGCGACCGCGTGCATCTGGCGAACGTGATGCGGCGCGTGCGGACCAATCCGGACGTGATGCGGATCATGCGCGAGCGCTCGACCGACGACAGCGTGCACGCGCGTCATGACGGCGGCATGCGCATCGAGCGCGAGCGGCAGGATTACTGACGCCGCGCGCGGGTTCGCGGCAGGCAGGATGCGACGGCGGCCACGGGCCGCCGTTTTCGTTCGTGCTGCGGGCCGGGCGGTGTTGTGCAGTGGCGATCCGGCTCGAGTCGAGCGGGGCGCGGGCCAAAGAGAAGCGGGGAGGCGGAAAAGAAAAAAGGGCCTTCCCGGAGGAAGGCCCTTCTGAGGTGGCGCGGCTGGCAGGATTCGAACCCACGACCCCTTGGTTCGTAGCCAAGTACTCTATCCAACTGAGCTACAGCCGCACGCAAAGCGGTACTACTTCAACTGTCGGAACCTTCTACGGTGGGAAGGTTCCCAAAAAGGTGGCGCGGCTGGCAGGATTCGAACCCACGACCCCTTGGTTCGTAGCCAAGTACTCTATCCAACTGAGCTACAGCCGCACGCAAAGCGGTACTACTTCAACTGTCGGAACCTTCTACGGTGGGAAGGTTCCCAAAAAGGTGGCGCGGCTGGCAGGATTCGAACCCACGACCCCTTGGTTCGTAGCCAAGTACTCTATCCAACTGAGCTACAGCCGCACGCAGAAGCGGAAGTATAGCAGGGTTGTATAAAAAGGGAAGCCTTATTCGCAAAAAATGTCACCCGATCTTGGGAAGGCCGCCTTCGTGTACCCTTGAAGCATCAGTCATCCATGCGTTGAATCTGCATCATGAACAAGGCGTTTGTCAAAGAGTCGGACGGCGACGACGACGATCTCGACCCGGGTCAGCCCGCGATTCCGGCGGGCACGAAGAATTACATCACCCCGGCCGGCCACAAGCGGCTCAGGGACGAGCTCCTGAACCTGATCGACGTCGAGCGTCCCGAGGTCGTGCGGCTGGTGTCGTGGGCCGCGTCGAACGGCGACCGGTCGGAGAACGGCGACTACATCTACGGCAAGCGGCGGTTGCGCGAGATCGACCGCCGGATCCGCTTCCTGACGAAGCGGCTCGATCTCGCCGAAGTCGTCGACGCGAGCCGCCAGGAGAACGTCGACCAGGTGTTTTTCGGCGCGACCGTCGATTACGCGACGCCGGACGGCGAGGATCATACCGTTACCATCGTCGGGATCGACGAGGTCGATCTCGATCGCGGTTGCGTCAGCTGGATCTCGCCGGTCGCGCGGGCGCTCATCAAGGCGAAGATCGGCGATACCGTCACGCTGATGACGCCGGCCGGTCCCCAGCCGATCGACGTGCTCGACGTTCGCTATCCGGCGTCGGGCAGCGCGTGAGCATGGCGCGGCGCATGCGTGCGGTGCAGCGCTGAAACGAACGAGCGCCCCGGGTGGGGCGCTTCGTCATGACGGTCCTGGCCGAACGGCCGGGCTCACGCGCATCGCTCAGAAGCGATGGCGCATGCCGGCCGTGACGGCGATCTGCTTGTTGGTGGACGACGCGGTGCCGAGCCCGTTGATGTTCGCGCCGATCGCCAGGCCGTCCGCATTGACCCGCTGGTATTCGCCCTGCAGGTACAGGTCGGTGCGCTTCGACAGCGCATAGTCGGCCTGCAGGTTGAACTGGTGCCAGCTCGGCGTCTGGCCGTCGAGGCGGCTGTCGGTGTACGTGTACGAGCCAGCGAGCGAGAACGCCGGCGTCAGCGCGTAGCGGCCGTTCACTTCGTAATTGTTGAACCGCGTGCCGCCGATGAGCGGGATGCCGCCCGACACGCCGGACTGCCCGGCGCTGATCCTGGCCGAATCGGTCAGGCGTGTCTGCGTGAACACGAAGCCGGCCGTCGCGGGCCCGAACGCGTAGTTGAGGCCCGCGCCCCAGGTGCGCTGACGGCTGGCCCCGAACGTCCAGTCGCCGGCTACCGCGCCCGGGTCGCTGGCCGCGAGCGCCAGCGCGTTGACGTTGTTGTTCAGCTGCATGTACGCGGCCGCGACGTTGAAGCCCATGTAGCTGTACGACGCGCCGACGCTGTACGCGCGGTTGTTCGAGAAATTGCTGGAATTCGAGAAGCCGTACAGCGCACCGAATTTCAGGCCGCCGTAGTTCGCGCTCTGGTACTTGACCGCGTTGTTGATCCGGAACGAGTTGTTCAGGTTGTCGTTGTCGAACGGGTGCGCGAACTGCGTGCCGCCGTACTGGGTGCCGGTCAGCGACAGCGGGCCGAGGAAATCGACGACGCTGTCGTACTGGCGGCCGAGCGTGAGCGAGCCGTAGCTCTCGTGCGCGAGCCCGACGAACGCCTGGCGGCCGAATTCGCGGCCGTTCTGCTTGAGTGAACCGTTATTGATGCCGAAGCCGTTTTCCAGCGTGAAGATCGCCTTCAGGCCGCCGCCGAGATCCTCGGTGCCGCGCAGGCCCCAGCGGCTGCCGTTGATCGAGCCGCTCGTCTCCTGCCACGCGCTGTGACCACCCTGGTTGTTCGTGTAGGTGATGCCGGCGTCGATCAGGCCGTACAGCGTGACGGCGCTTTGCGCATGGGCGCCGGTGGCGTACGCGCCCGCCAATGCCGCGACGATCAGGGTCTTTTTCATGATCTGTCTCCAAACAGGATGATGTCGATCGAACCTGCTGCGGGCATCGGCGGCGTCGCAGGCTGGCGACGCCGTGCGCATTGGGCGCGGCACCCTCGTCGGATATCCATTTGCAGTGTACGGATCGGTCCGGGCGTAGAAGAAAATTGCTTCCCGCAATACTGTATTTTGAATCCGGCAAGAATCAGCATATGCGCCGAGAGGCCCGGCCATCAAGACTTTGCGGCAATGCAGCACGCGAAAAAAGCAATCAGGACTGCGTATCGGGTGTCGCGGGCGTTGCGCGATCGCGACAGGCGGTCAATGACGGGCGAGAGCACGCCTAGCGTGATTATTGACACATCGGCAATAGAGGTTTGTGCGGGGCATGGATAATGAAAGGATGTTCTCTCGCTATACTGCGATCTCTGCTTTCCGAAGCAGACTTTTTCGTTGACGGAAAAGATCTCCAAACCTTTGTCGGCGCGACTTCCCAGTCGCGCTTTTTTTTTGCCCTGTCGTTCCGATCCCTACTGCGCGTACGAGCGCCGCTTGCGCTTGCGCTTGCCGGTCGGCTGCGTGTCGTCGGCTTCGGCCTGCGGCGGCGTGTACGTCCAGTCTTCCATTACGTAGTGACGGGCGTCCAGCGGTGACGCCAGCAGGTTCTGCCAATGATCGCCGTGCCAGGTCGGGTCGAACTCGGTGTCGCACGGCGCTTCACGGGTCTCGGCCAGCGCGCGGGACTTGCGGCGTACGCGTGCAAGCCGGCTCGCGAAGCGCTTGAATCCGTCCAGCCACATGGCCTTCTCCTTCCATTTCCTTTGCACCAGCATCGCAACGTCCCCCGTTTTCCGCAACCCGGAAAAAACCCGAGGATTTACCGAAGCGATTCGTCCCCGGTATGTTTTTCACGATTTCGATTATTAGTGATCCGATCCCGGTAATATTGACAGGTTGTTGATGCGGATCAATTAATAAAAGGCGATCGTGTATCGATTCCAGCGGCATTAGCGTTTTTTTGATAAAGCAAGCCCTAAAAATTCCCTTGACGCACCCGGATTGTCCAATTTATAAAGTCAGCACTCCGTCCCCGGGCGGAGCGCTGGGGGGAGTGTCGGCGCGCCGTTGCGGGATTTCGGGAAGCGGCTATAACAGTAGCTTTTTTGATCTAAACGAGTGGGGAACGAAGGTATGGATACCGGTATCGTAAAATGGTTTAACGATGCTAAAGGTTTCGGCTTTATTACGTCCGACAATGGCGGCGAAGATTTGTTTGCGCACTTTTCCGAAATCCGGATGGACGGCTTCAAAACGCTGAAGGAAAACCAGCGCGTTTCCTTTGACGTGAAAGTCGGGCCGAAAGGCAAGCAGGCAGCGAATATCCAGGCGGTCTGACGCGCCACGCTTCGCCGATCACGTCCGGCCCCCGCATCGCGGGGGCTTTTTGCTTTCCGGGGCACGAAAATCGGCGGCCGGCGAATCGATTCGGGTTCGGACTGGTCGCGAACGCATCTGCCGGTGCATACTCACGAAAGCATCGTTTCCCCCGTCTTTTCATGTCCGATTCCCGTCTGTCCGATCCCGCCTGCGACCAGCCGCTCGTCTTCGTCGACCTCGAAACCACCGGCGGCTCGTCTGCCGAGCACCGCATCACTGAAATCGGCGTGGTCGAACTCGGTCCGCTCGGCGTATCGACATGGACGACGCTGGTCAATCCGGGACATTCGATTCCGCCGTTCATCCAGCAGCTGACGGGCATTTCCGACGAGATGGTGCGCGACGCGCCGTCGTTTGCGTCGCTCGCGCCCGCGCTGTTCGAGCGGCTCGACGGCAAGCTGTTCGTCGCGCACAACGCGAGCTTCGACCGTGGCTTCCTGCGCGCCGAATTCGAGCGCGCCGGCATCGCGTTCAATCCGGACGTGCTGTGCACGGTGCGCCTGTCGCGCGCGCTGTTTCCGCGCGAGGCGCGGCACGGACTCGATGCGCTGATCGAGCGGCACGGCCTCGTTCCGTCCGCCCGCCACCGGGCACTCGCGGATGCCGATCTGCTTTGGCAGTTCTGGCGGCAATTGCACGAGATCGTGCCGCTCGAGCGTCTGCGCGACCAGATTGCGCGTACGACGCGCCACTTCCGTCTCGCGGGCGGCATGACCGAAGCGTGGCTCGATACCGCGCCGGCCGGATGCGGTGTGTACGCGCTGTTCGGGGAGGACGACCAAGCGCTGTATGTCGGCCGCAGCGTGCGCGTGCGGCAGCGCTTGCGCGCGCTGCTGACCGGCGAGCGGCGCTCGTCGAAGGAAATGCGGATTGCGCAGCAGGTACGGCGGGTCGAGTGGCGGGAGACCGGCAACGAACTGGGCGCGATGCTCGCCGAAGCGCAGTGGATCGCCCGCCTGCGTCCGTCATACAACCGGCGTCCCGCAGCCGATCACGCCCGTGCGGGCAATGCGCCCTGGCCGTTCGACGGTGCGGTCGCTTTCGAAGCGAGCGGCGAGCGCCGCCTGTTTCACGTGATCGACGGCTGGCGCTACCTCGGTACGGCCGAATCGCTCGACGCGGCCGTGCGGCTCGTGGCCGACGGCGCGGACGGCGCGTTCGAACCCCATACCCATCGTCTTCTGCAGACGCATCTCGCACGCGGCCTGCAACTCATTCCGCTCGCGGCACTGACGCCTGCCGACTGAGCAGCGCAGGCCGCGGCGCGCGACGCCGCCGTCAGCCGATCGCGCTGGCGCCGCCTGCGGCGCAAACGTGCGACAGCGCGGTGCCGAGCGCCTGCGTCTGGGTGGAGTCGTAGCGGGTGAGCGTCTTCCAGTTCGCGATGCTGCGTGCGAGCCGCGCCTGGCAGTCGGGTGCGTCGCGCAGCGGTGCGACTTGCGCGAGGCCCGTCAGCATCTTTTGCGTGAGCTGGTCGAGCGCCGGCCGCGTGCTGGTTGCGAGGTCGGGCGGCGTGCCTTCCGGCGGCTGCGTCGCGCGCCACTTTGCAAAGAGCGCGTTCTGCACGTCCTTGCTGGCCGCGATCTGATCCTCGAAAAACGTGCGCGCGAACGCCGGATCCACGCCGGACTGTGCGGCGCGCTTCTCCACCGATGCGAGCAGTGCCGCTTCGCGCGGCCGATCCTCGATCGCCTGGTGGTTTGCCCACTTCCATCGTGCGACGGGTTCGGCAAGCGCGAGCCGCTGCGATGCGAGCGCGACGAGATTGGTGAGCGCCGTGTCGTCGCCGTCCGCGCGCGCGATATGCGGTGACGAAAAAAGGGCGACGCCGAGCGCGGCGACAGCGACGCTGGCACGAATGGCTTGTTTCATCGGAACGATCGGGAGAAGGGAGAGCCGGACAGGCCGGAGGTGGAAAACCAGAAGGATAGACGAAGACAGTCGCGCGGCGGAACGACGCGACAGAAGAATCAGCGGACGCGCTGATCCGGCACCGTCAGGCCGTTGCAGCCGGGGTGCGAAGCGATCTGCGCCGAAAACGCAGCGATGAACCGCACGATATCGATCGACACGTGGCGGTTACAGGACGGAACGTAGGTTCACTTCGGCGAGTACAGCTTGTGCTGCTCGTCGAAGAATGCCCGGACGTGCTCGGGCAATTCGGCGAGGAATTCCACGCCGACGGGTTCCGGATCCGGGCTCATCACTTGCTCGGGCGGGGGCATGCGGGTTGGTCTTTCGTCCATGTTCGTTTCTCCAGCGGGTTCAATGATTATCAACCTCGCGCTTGGATTTATGCCAGTGGCGAATCGTTAGATTTTGTCTCTGTTGTATTAACGGCACATGCGCTGCTGCGCGCCGAGCAATGCCGACTATCACACCCTGCACAATCGGCAACAATCGGGCCGCTTGCTATACTTGCGCGCACTTTTTCCTGGACCGCGATGAAACGAACGACGCGATGGATCGGCCTCGTATGGCTGGCGCTGGTACTGAACGTACTGTCGCCCGTCGTCGGCTACGCGCGTCTCGCATCGAGCGGTTCCGGCGGGCTCACGCTCGAGTTGTGCAGTGCGGCAGGCGCTCGTGAGGTCGTCCTCGCGCAGTCCGGCGACGACCGCGGCGCGGCGTCGTTCGATCATGCCGGCGTGCCGCACTGCGTGTACTGTCCCGGCTTCGCGGCGAACGTCGCGCTCGGCACGAGCCTGCCCGCGTTGCCGGGTTTCGTGCGCGCGTTCGCGTACCGGGCGGCCGCCCCGGCCGTTCCCGATGTTCCCCGCACGGGCATCCGTCTCGCGCAGCCGCGCGGTCCGCCTGAAAACGTCCCGATCTGATTGATATCGTTCGCGCGCCGCGGTGGCGCGCGTGCCGCCCGCGGCCCGGTCCGCGCGCCGTGCCGTCTGCGCGCGGCGCGTTGGCTTGCGTGCGGCGGCGTCCGGTCACGTTTTCAGGAATTCATCCATGTCGTTCACCTTCGCCGCGCGGCCCTCGCGCGGCCGGCTCGCGCTTGCCTGCGCGGCCGCTTTTGCCTGGCCGGCCGCGCAGGCGGCTTCGATCGATGGCGCATCCGCCGCGCCGGTGCCCGCCGGCGCCGGCAACCCGGCCGGCCGTGCCGCACCGGTCGCCGCGCTCGCCTCTGCGGGCGACACGCTGACCGCCGTCAGCGTCACCGCAAGCCGGCAACCCGTCGATCCGGATACGCCGGCCGTCGTCGAGTCGATCACGCGCGAGCAGATCGACGCGCATACCAACGTCACCACCGAGGACGCGCTGAAGTACGCGCCCAACCTGATGGTTCGCAGGCGCTACATCGGCGACCGCAACAGCGTGTTCGCCGGCCGCGACTTCAACGAACTGCAGAGTGCGCGCGGGCTCGTGTACGCCGACGGCCTGCTGCTGTCGAACCTGCTCGGCTCGAGCTATGCGTATCCGCCGCGCTGGTCGCTGATCGCGCCCGACGATATCGCGCGCGTCGACGTGCTGTATGGCCCCTTTTCCGCGCTGTATCCCGGCAATGCGATCGGGTCGACCGTGCTGCTGACGACGCGGCGTCCCGACAAGCTCGAGGCGTCCCTGTCGACGCAGTTCTTCACGCAGCGCTATCACGACGGCTACGGGTTCGCGGACAGCTTCGGTGGCAATCACCAGACCGCTCGGATCGCGAACCGCGTCGGCAAGTTCTGGTTCTCGCTGTCGCTCGACCGGCTGGAGAACGACGGCCAGCCGATGCAATATGCGAGCCCCAACGCCGCCTACAACCCGCGGCTGGGGGCCGCGGTGCCCGTGACGGGCGCGGCCACCGACATCGGCCCCAACGGCAAGCCGCGCACGATCGTCGGTGCGCAGAACATCGAGCGGACCGAGCAGCTCAACGAGACGGTCCGGATGGGCTATGCGTTCACGGACCGCGTCGACGCGACGCTGACGCTCGGGCACTGGGAGAACCATTTCCGGCAGCACGGCGAAACCTTCCTGCGCGACGCGGCCGGCAATCCCGTGTACGGCGGCAACGTGTCGCTCGGCGGCCGGAACGTGACCGTCGCGCCGAGCGCGTTCGCGCCGCAGCGCGGCGACCAGGAGAACTGGCTGTACGCGCTCGGGCTGAACGGCCGGCTCGATTCGGGCTGGCGGCTGTCGGGCGTGGTTTCCGCCTACGACGTGTCGCGCGACGTGCTGCGCGCGGCATCGACCGTGCAGGGCGGGGCGGGCACGCTGTTCCAGGGCGACGGCACGGGCTGGCGCACGCTCGACCTGAAGGCCGAGGCGCCGGAAGTGAAGGGGCACACGCTCACGTTCGGCTATCACTACGACAACTACTTCCTGCGCAACGTCACGTACAACACGGCCGACTGGCTGGCCGGGCCGACCACGTCGCTCGCGAGCGTCTACCGGGGCGACACGCGCACGCAGGCGCTGTTCGCGCAGGACGCGTGGCGTTTCGCGCCCGGCTGGCTCGCGACCCTCGGCCTGCGCTACGAGCGCTGGGGTGCGTACGGCGGCGCGCTCGGCAACGCGAACGGCACGCTCGGCTACGCGGACCGCGGCGCGAATGCGCTGTCGCCGAAAGTCGCGCTGCAATGGGACGCGACGGACGTCTGGCGTTTCCGGCTGTCGTTCGCGACCGGCACCCGCTTCCCGACGGTCGGCGAGCTGTTCCAGGGCACGATCTCGAACAACGCGATCGTCAACAACAACCCGAACCTGCGGCCGGAAAAGGCGATCGACTGGGACTTCACGGCCGAGCGCGACGTGGGCGTCGGCGTCGTGCGCGCGAGCGTGTTCCAGAGCGACCTGCGCGATTCGATCTACAGCCAGACGACGGTGTCGGGCGCGTCGACCGTCACCAACATCTCGAACGTCGATCGCGTGCGCGTGCGCGGCGTCGAGCTCGCGTTCAGCGGCCAGAACGTCGGGCTGCGCGGGCTCGACATCGACGCGAACGTGTCGGCGAGCAACGCGCAGACCCTGGCCGACACCGCGAATCCCGCGTACGTCGGCTCGCGCTTTCCGCGCATCCCGCGCATGCGCGCGAACCTGCTCGCGTCGTACCGCTTCGACGAGCACTGGCTCGCGAGCGTCGGCGTCCGCTACTCGGGCCGCCAGTTCAACACGCTCGACAACAGCGACGTGAATCCGGACGTGTACGGCGGCACGAGCATCTTCACGGTCGTCGACCTGAAGGCGCGTTACCGGTTCGATCGTCACTGGACTGCGTCGGTCGGCATCGACAACCTGACGGACCGCCGCTACTACGTGTTCCATCCGTATCCGGGCCGCACTTTCTTTGGAGAACTGAAATGGTCGCTGTGAAATCGCTCGCGGCAGGCTGCGCGCTGTGGCTCGCGGCGCTGTCGCCTGCCGGCGCGCACGACGCGCCGAAAGCCGCCGATCCGCATGCGGCGCACATGAGCATGCAGGCCGCACCGGCGCAACAGAAGCAGCCGCTCGCGACCGGCGCCGCGTTCGACGCGCGGCACCGGCTGTGGGTCGCATGGGTCGAAGGCGCGCACGTCGTCGTCGCGCACTCGGACGATGCGGGCCGCACGCTGTCCGCGCCCGTGACCGTCAACGCGATGCCCGAGCCGATCTACACGAGCGCGGAGAATCGCCCGAAGATCGCGACGAGCCCGGACGGTCGCGCGGTGTACGTATCGTGGTCGATGCCGCTGGATGCGCCGTACACCGGCATGGTGCGCTTCGTGCGTTCGCTCGACGGCGGCGCGACCTGGAGCGTGCCGGTCACCGTGCATCGCGACCGGCAGGCGATCACGCACCGCTTCGACATGATGGCGGTCGATCCGGCCGGCAACATCGCGATCGCGTGGATCGACAAGCGCGATCTCGTCGCGGCGAAGGCGGCGGGGCAGGCGTACGAAGGGGCGGCCGTCTACTACGCGGTGTCGCGCGACGGCGGTGCGTCGTTCGAGCCCGAGCGCAAGGTGACGGATCACACGTGCGAATGCTGCCGCATCGCGATGGCGATCGATCCGGCCGGGCACATCGAAGCCGTGTGGCGCAACGTGTTCCCGGGGCAGATCCGCGACCATGCGCTCGCGGTGTTGCCCGTTTCGGCATCGGAGTCCGTCGTGCCGGTGCGTGCGACGTTCTCGAACTGGCATGTCGAGGCTTGCCCCGAGCACGGGCCGGCGCTCGCGATCACGCCGGACGGCACGCGCCATCTTGCGTGGTTCGGCGTCGTCGACGGCCGCGCCGACGTGTTCTATTCGCGCATCGGCGCCGATGGCCGGCCGAGCGGCACGCCGTGGGCGTTCGGCGCGAGTCCGGCGGTGCCGGCCGAGCAGGCATCGCATGCGGCACTCGTCGTGCGCGGCGAGGTCGTCTGGCTCGCATGGAAGGCGTTCGACGGCGACACGATGCAGATCAAGCTGCGCCGCTCGGACGATCGCGGCGAGCACTGGTCGGCGCCGCGCGTGATCGCGTCGACGTCGGGCGCGAGCGACAACCCGCAACTGCTCGACGATGCGGGCCGCATCTACCTGTCGTGGCGTACGCGTAACGACGGCTACCGGCTGATTGCCGTGGAGGGGGCGCAATGAAACGGCTGATCGTGTTGATCGGCGCCGTGTTCGCAAGCCTGCCGGGATGGGCTGGCGGACTGCAGCCGCTGCGCGCGGCCGAGGTCGCGAAGGTGTACGCGACGGCGCACGAACGGCCGCTCGCGGTCGAGATCTGGTCGCTCGATTGTGGCTACTGCCGCGAGAACGCCGCGCATCTGGTCGCGTGGCAGCGCCGCCATCCGGACGTGCAGCTCGCGATGGTCTCGATGGACGCGTACGACGACAACGGTGCGGCAATCGCACAGGCGCTCGCGCAAATGAACCTGCCGCCGCAGGTCGCGCAGTATGCGAACGCCGAGCCGATGCCCGAGCGTCTGCGGGCGGCGCTCGATGCGGGATGGCGGGGAGAGATGCCGCGTACCGTGTGGGTTGGCCGCGACGGCGCACGCGATGCGCGCAGCGGCTTGCTGACGACCGACGTGCTCGACGGCTGGTTGCAGCGCGGCAAGCGCCGCTGAAACGGACGGCGGCGGGGATGCCCCGCGCGCCGCTTCGATGCGACAAACGAAAGCGCGCCCGAAGGCGCGCGAGAAGATCGTCAGGCCGCGCGCCTGAACAGCCGGATCACGAACAGCAGGATCACGGCGCCGATGACCGCGACGATCACCGAGCCGATGAAGCCGCTGCCGAGGGTGATGCCGAGCAGCCCGGCCAGCCAGCCGCCGATCACCGCGCCGACGATACCGACGATGATGTCGACGATCAGGCCGAACCCGCCGCCCTTGACGAGCACGCCCGCCAGCCAGCCGGCGATCGCGCCGATGATGAGCCACATAATCAAGCCATGAGTCATGGTGATCCTCTCCTTGTGTTGAGTCGAAATGACCGGACGTCGGCTGTTTCACCGCAAGCTGCATGAAGCGGCATGCGACCCGCCGCGCCGCCCACGCAATGTAACGCGATAGACGGGTCGGAATCGTTAAGTAATGTTATGCACCCTTAACGGGTTTTTCCAGAGGATTCGTCTGTCATTCGAAATGAATCTGTAAGGAGGGGCCGCACGATTGTGCGTCATGCGTCCTGCGTCATCGTCCGTGCGTCGGCGCCGGTGTGCCCGTGCCGGGCAGGCCGTCGCCGGCGTCGGCAATCAGGCGGGTGACGGTTGCCGTATCGCCGATCGCCTCTATCGCCAGCAACGCGAAGCGGGCGAGAAAGAGCGCCGCATCGGTTTCGCCGATGCCGGTCATCGTGCGGCACAGGTCGGTGTAGAGGATGTCGCGTTCGGTATCGGTGATCATGCGTGCTCCTGAATGTTGGCCGACGTGCGCGGGTGCAGCGCGCGTTCGAGTGCGGCGGTCACGTCGGCGGCGCGTGCATCGTGCCAGCGGCCGAGCACGTGTCCGTCCGGACGTACGAGATAGACGGTGCCGTCGCGCGCGCCGTACAGGTCGAACAGCCGGCCGTCGGCATCGTAGCCGCCGCATCCTGGCTGTTGCGGTGCCGCGTGCCGTGCAAGCGTGACCAGCGCGAACGGTATGCCGGCGTCGTGCAGGTTTCGTTCGAGATCGGCGAACGACGGATCGGGCGCACCGTCACGCATGAAGCGGAACGCGGTGAAACGCGGACCGACGAGATCCGTCAGGTGGCCGCGTCGCATGCCTTCGTCGGTGCCGATGTCGCCCGACGCGTGCAGCATCAGCGGACATTCCGCGAGTACCATGCCGGGCGACGGCCCGGCCGAAAACGCATCGCGCTCGTCCGCATTGAGCGGTGACGCCGTGTAGGCGATGGCCGACGTCTGGCGCGGATTGATCAGCGAACGCAACGCCGGATGCCGGACCGCGAGCGTCAGCACGGCCTTGCGCATCAGGTCGAACGCGAACGACGGCGGCGCCATGAACTCGGTGCTCTTGGTGCCGTAGCGCAGGTTCTCGTGCGTCGCGAACACGCGCTCGTCCGAATAGCTGTCGAGCAGCGCGTCCGACGCGAGGCCGCGAATCGCGTACGCGAGTTTCCACGCGACGTTGTCGGCGTCGTCGATGCCCGAGTTCGCGCCACGCACGCCGAAGATCGGCACGAGATGCGCGGCGTCGCCGCAGAACAGCACGCGGCCGTGCCGATAGCGTTCGAGCGTCAGCGCGTTCGCCTTGTAGATCGTGATCCAGATCGGCGACCAGTCGCCGCGCTCGCCCATCATGTCGAGCAGGCTCTGCACGCGCGGGATCACGTTCTCGGGTTTCACGGCCGCTTCGGGATCCTCATCGTCGCGCAGCTGATAGTCGATCCGCCATACGTTGTCCGGCTGCTTGTGGACGAGTACCGTCGAGCCGGGGTTCGACGCCGGGTCGAAGTACGCGAGCCGCTCGGTCGGCCGGTCGCTGTCGAGCGCGATGTCGACGATCACGTAGCGGCCTTCATAGCTTGTGCCCTGCAGCGACAGCCCGAGCGCATCGCGTATCGTGCTGCGCCCGCCGTCGCTTGCGACGACCCAGTCGGCATCGAGTGCATAGCGGCCGAGCGGCGTATCGACGTCGAGGCGCGCGCCGGCCGGGTGCTGCGTGACGCCCGCGACTTTCGTTTGCCAGCGGATCTCGATGAGCTCGGGGCGGCGCAGCGCGGCATCGAGCAGGAACTGCTCGATGTGATACTGCGCGAGGTTCAGCATCGGCGGCAGCTTCTGGTTCTCGTCCTGCGGCATCGTGAAATGCAGCACTTCGTCGTGACGATGGAAGCTGCGTCCGCTGCTCCACGGCAGTCCGACGCGCATGAAGCTGTCGAGCGCGCCGAGCCGCTCGATGATCTCGAGGCTGCGTCGCGAGATGCAGATCGCGCGGCTGCCGTGACAGACCGAATCATCGGCTTCGAGCAGCACGCTGCGGATGCCGTGATTGGCGAGGCCGAGTGCGACAGCGAGGCCCACCGGGCCGCCGCCGACGATCGCGACGCGGTGCCGCTGCGTATCGACGCCCGCGCTGCAGGTCGGCAGGTGCGGGGGATGACGCACGGCGACGAACGGGTAGGGTTTGAATTCGATGCCCATCGTTGGCTTCCAGGTTGCGCTGATCGAACGCGCACGCTCGGCGACGCGATGCGTGCGGCAGGTTGGATGCAGTATGGAAGCCGCGCCGGACACCGCTGTCCCCATTCCGGGTACGGCGAACGGCTGGCGGCGGGCCGGGATTTACCCCGACGCGTTCAGGATCGGCAATCGAAGTTCAGGGTTGCAGGCACAGCGCGAACAGCTGGCGCTGGCTCGAGATGCCGAGGCGCCGGTACGCGCGCTTCTGATAGGTGACGACACTCGAAGCCTTCACGCCGATCGTCTCGCCGATCTCCTGTGCGGTCTGGCCTTCGAGCACGCCGCGCAGCACGTCGAGCTCGCGCTTGGACAGTGTCGGGCATGCGCCGCGCAGCCGCGCGAGCATCTGTAGCGGGATGCCGATCTGCGCCGAGCCCGCGAGCGCATAGTGATGCTGCGCGGCCTGCGCGATCAGCGGTGCGAGCGTTTCGATGGCCGTGATCTCGCGCGGCTGGAACGTGCCGCTGCGGTGCGCGCGATACAGATTGATCGACAGCCAGGTCGAGTCGTTCGGCTGCATCAGCAACGCGAGGCGATCGGAGACGTCGGGGCCACGGTAGCAGGCCGTGCGATACGCGTCGTGGCCGATCTCGTCGCCGGCCTGCTGATGCAGCAGCACGTCGCGGCGCTGCGTGCGGCGACCGGCGGCCGAGACGATTCGCTGGTTGCCGTCGAGCGCATAGAAATGGCGCGCATAGGTGTCGGCAACGTCGCGCAGGTAGCGGCCGCCGCGATGGTCGGCGACCGAGACGGTGCGCGGCCGGTTGCCGAACTCGTACGCGAAGATCGTGCACTGCGTGACGGCCAGCGCATCGTCGAACAGCTTCAGGATTTCTGCGGCGAACGCGTTCGGCTCGCTGCCGCCGATCGCGGCGACGAGACCGGTTGCACGGGACACGTCCAGTTGTCCGCTGAGGTTCGGTCGCTCGAGACGCCAGGTGCGCATGATGCTGGGGAGGGGCGGGTGGTCCGGCGATTGTAATCGGCGGCGTGCGGTGCGGGAGTCGGGGGATGCCCGCAAGCGGAAATGACGGTGAGGGTGGCGCACGACTTCGCGCATCGGAGATCGTGGCTGGAATTGCGGCCGGAAAAGAGAAAAGGCCTGACAAGCGATGCTTGTCAGGCCTTTATATCTTGGTGCCGGAGATAGGAGTCGAACCTACGACCTTCGCATTACGAATGCGCTGCTCTACCAACTGAGCTACACCGGCAGCAGAGAAATGAAATTATATGGTCAAATCCGAGATCTTGGCAATAGGTTTTGCGAAATTTTTTTCAGCTTGCTGCTGCTGCTTCGCGAAACCCTCGATCCGGCGGACTTCCCGCTTTCACTTCACTGCGATGCAGCCTGTCAGGGCCACATCGCGAAGGCGCGATTGTACTGACGTCTCGCACCTCCGTCTAGTGCTGCAGTGCAAATTTATTTGCCTTCGTTGTGATAGCCGGTCACGCGCTCGACTTCGTTCTTCGAACCGAGGAATACCGGCACGCGCTGGTGCAGGCCGGTCGGCTGCACTTCCATGATGCGCTGCGTGCCCGTCGTCGCGGCGCCGCCCGCCTGTTCGACGATGAACGACATCGGGTTCGCTTCGTACATCAGGCGCAGCTTGCCCGGACGATCGGGCGTGCGCTTGTCGGCCGGGTACATGAAGATGCCGCCGCGGTTCAGGATCCGGTGCACGTCGGCCACCATCGACGCGATCCAGCGCATGTTGAAGTTGTCGCCACGCGGGCCTTCCTTGCCGGCGTTCAGTTCGTTGACGTAGCGCTGGACCGGTTCGTACCAGTGGCGTGCGTTCGATGCGTTGATCGCGTATTCGCGCGTATCGGCCGGGATCTGCATGTTGCTTTGCGTGAGCACCCACGAGCCGACTTCGCGGTCGAGCGTGAAGCAGTTCACGCCGTTGCCGGTCGTCAGTACGAACACGGTTTGCGGGCCGTACACCGCGTAGCCGGCCGCGACCTGCTCCGTGCCCGGCTGCAGGAACGATTCCTCGGTGGCCTGTTTGCCGTCCGGGCAGCGCAGTACCGAGAAGATCGTGCCGATCGACACGTTCACGTCGATGTTCGACGAGCCGTCGAGCGGATCGAACACGAGCAGGTATTCGCCGCGCGGGTAGTTCGCGGGGATCGGGAAGAACGTTTCCATTTCCTCCGATGCCATCGCGGCGAGGTTGCCGCCCCATTCGTTCGCGTCGAGCAGGATCTCGTTCGACAGGATGTCGAGCTTCTTCTGCACTTCGCCCTGGACGTTCTCGCTGCCGGCGGTGCCGAGCGCCTCGCCGAGCGCGCCCTTCGACACGTTGTAGCTGATCGCCTTGCACGCGCGGGCGACGACTTCGATCAGCAGGCGGAGGTCGGCGGGGAGGTTGTTGGTCTCACGCTGCTGCTCGATCAGGAACTTGGACAGCGTGGTGCGGCGGGCAATGGACATGACAGACTCCGAGAGGCCAAAGAATCCTTGAATTGCCGCAATTTTACCCGGCGCGCCTCCCGAGCCGCCGCCTTTTTTCGTCCGGTTACATGGTCGGTCGGCCGGTCCGGCCGGGTTCCGGCGTGCCCGGAGCGGCGGATCGGCCCGGCAGCGGCGGTAAAACCGGGGGGCCGAACGCATGGTCCGGCTCCCGTTCCGCCAACCTTCAGACGACAAAAAAGCCGGCGCCGCAACGGGGCGGCACCGGCTTCGTCGCGCTGGCGCGCGCGGCGAGTCGCGTGCGTGACGTTACGCGAGCGCCTTCTCGACGATCTCGCGCACGTCGCGCGATTTGGCACCGGCCGCGACCTGCTCGAGCGCTTCGCGCATCCGGTCGCGCAGCGCCGGCGTAAAGCGGCGCCACAGTTCGAGCGAGCGGGCGAGGCGCGCGGCGACCTGCGGGTTGATCGCGTCGAGCGCGAGCACCTGTTCGGCCCAGAACGCGTAGCCCGAGCCGTCCGCCGCGTGGAATTGCGCCGGGTTCGCCGCGCAGAAGCTGAAGATCAGCGCGCGCGCGCGGTTCGGGTTCTTCAGGTTGAACGCGGGGTGGGCCATCAGCGTGCGGACCTTCGCGAGCGTCGGCTGGGCCGGCGTGCCGCGCTGCGCGGCCTGCATCGCGAACCACTTGTCGATCACGAGCGCTTCCTTTTCGAAGCGGCGGTAGAAGTCGTCGAGCGCGCGCGCGGCCGCGTCGTTCGCACCGGCCGCCGCGGCGGACAGCAGTGCGCCGAGCGCGGCGGCGCGATCGGTCATGTTGTTCGCCGCGTCGTACTGCGCGGTCGCGATGCGCACGGCGTCGGCCGGATCCTCGAGTTCGGCGAGATACGCGAGCGCGAGGTTCTTCAGCGCGCGGCGGCCGGAGGCTTCAGGCGTCGGCTCGTACGCGCCCGGCGTCTGGTGCTGCTCGTACGCGGCGAGCCACTCGGCGCGCAGCGCGGTCGCGAGCTGGCGGCGCACGAATTGGCGGGCGCGATGCACGGCGGCCGGATCGGCTTCCGCCATCTGGTCGGCCAGATAGGTTTCCGACGGCAGCGTCAGTGCGAGCTCGCGGAACGCGGGCGACAGGTTTTCATCGGTCAGCACGCGGCGGAACGCGGCGACGAAATTCGCGCCGAGCGTGAGCGGTTCGTTCGCGGCGGCGCGCGCGGCGAGCGTCAGCAGCGCGCGTGTCGCGAGGCGCTGGCCGGCTTCCCAGCGGTTGAACGGGTCGCTGTCGTGCGCGAGCAGGAACGCGAGGTCGTCGTCGCCGTAGTCGTATTCGACGATCACCGGCGCGGAGAAATTGCGCAGCAGCGACGGCAGCGGTTCCTGCGGCACGTCGACGAACGTGAAGGTCTGCTCGGTGTCGGTGAAGTCGAGCACGCGCGTCGTGCCCGATGCGGCGGCTTCGCCGTCGAGGCGCAACGGCAGGTCGCGGCCGTCGCGGCCGATCAGGCCGATCGCGAACGGAATCAGCAGAGGCCCCTGCTGCGTCTCGCGCGCGGCCGGCGACGCGTCGCCGTAGCCCTGCGCGAGCGTGACCGTGTAGCGGCGCGCAGCCGCGTCGTACGCGGTGCGCACCGACACGCGCGGCGTGCCGGCCTGGCTGTACCAGCGTTCGAATTGCGCGAGGTCGCGCCCGTTCGCGTCGGCCATCGCGTGACGGAAGTCGTCGCACGTCACCGCTTGACCGTCGTGGCGCTGGAAGTACAGGTCCATCCCCTTGCGGAAGCCGTCGCGGCCGAACAGCGTCTGGTACATCCGCACGACTTCCGAGCCTTTCTCGTAGACGGTCATCGTGTAGAAGTTGTTGATCTCGACGTAGCTTTCCGGACGCACCGGATGCGCCATCGGGCCCGCATCCTCGGCGAACTGCAGCTGGCGCAGCACGCGCACGTCCTCGATGCGCTTGACCGCGCGGGCCGCCGACTCGACGTCGTCGCCCGCGGCCATGTCGGCCGAGAACTCCTGGTCGCGGAACACGGTCAGCCCTTCCTTCAGGCTCAGCTGGAACCAGTCGCGGCAGGTCACGCGATTGCCGGTCCAGTTGTGGAAGTACTCGTGGCCGACCACCGATTCGATGTTCGCGAAGTCGGTGTCGGTCGCGGTCTCGGGGTTCGCCAGCACGTACTTCGTGTTGAAGATGTTGAGCCCCTTGTTCTCCATCGCGCCCATGTTGAAGTCGCCGACCGCGACGATCATGAAGCGGTCGAGATCGAGCTCGAGGCCGAAGCGCTTTTCATCCCAGCGGATCGAATGGATCAGCGAATCCATCGCGTGACGGGTCTTGTCGAGATCGGTCGGTTCGACCCACACCTGCAGCAGCTTTTCCTTGCCGGAGCCGGACGTGATCTTCTCCTCGATCGCGACGAGCTTGCCCGCGACCAGCGCGAACAGGTAGCTCGGCTTGCGGAACGGGTCCTCCCATTTCGCGAAGTGGCGGCCGTCGGCCAGTTCGCCCGAGTCGACGAGATTGCCGTTCGACAGCAGCACCGGGTACGCGGTCTTGTCGGCGCGCAGCGTGACGGTGTACGACGCCATCACGTCGGGGCGGTCGAGGAAGTAGGTGATGCGGCGAAAGCCTTCGGCCTCGCACTGCGTGAAGAAGTTGCCGCTCGATACGTACAGGCCGGACAGCGTCGTGTTCTGATCGGGCGCGCACGCGCTGTCGAGCGTAAGCTCGAACGCATCGGGCACGTTTTCGACGGTCAGCCCGTGGTCGTGCGCGCGCACCGGACCATACGGCGCGCCGTCGAGCCGTGCGCCGAGGAATTCGAGCGCTTCGCCCATCAGCTCCAGATGCGGGGTGGGCGCCGCGTCCGGATTGCGGCGCACGCGCATCGTGTTCCTGACGATCGTGCGGGCCGGCGCGAGATCGAATTCGAGTGCGACGGAATCGATGAGGAAGGCCGGCGGCGTGTAGTCGGCGCGGCGGATCACGGTGGAGGAGGCGTTGTCGGACATGGTCGTCGAGATCGGTGGAGTGGGGATCGGGCCCGCAGCGCGGGCCGGCTGAACCGGGCCATTGTACAAAGGCTTGCGGCCGCGTGCCGTGCGAACTTTTTACCGGTTCCGGCAGTCCGCGTATTATCGGCATCCCGTGCGGTTCGCGCGGTGCGACGAACGGGTGACGGATCGACGAGGATCGACATGAAACACGAATGGATTCAACGCGGTGCGGGCTGGGCGGCGGCCCTGTGCGTGGCGCTGCTGACGGGCTGCACCAGCTACGTGACGACCCAGGTCACGGCCTTCTCCGACTGGAGCGGCAGCGACGCGACGCGCACTTACGCCTTCACGCGCACCGACGCGCAGAAGCACAGCATCGAGCAGTCGACCTACGAGCCGATCGTCGCGAACGAACTGTCCGCGTATGCGTTCCGCCAGGTGCCGGCCGCGCAGGCACGCTATCTGGTCGGGCTGGCCTACGGGGTCGGCAGCGATCTGGTGACGGTGCCGCAGCCGGTCTACTACGACCCGTGGTTCATGGGGCCGGGGCCGTACTGGCGGGGCGGGCCGTGGGGCCCGTGGGGGCCCTGGGGGCCGATGCCGGCCGGCTACGTCGCGCAGACCTACCAGGTGTTCGACTACACGCTCGGGATCCGGATCACCGAGCGCGCGACCGGCAAGGAGGTCTATAACGTGACCGCGCGCACCACGGGCGACAACGGCGCGCTGCTGTATGCGATGCCGTTTCTCGCGCGCAGCGCGCTCGCCGATTTCCCGTTGTCGAACGGGGCGATCCGCACGGTGCGGCTGCCGGTCGACAAGCGCGGCGGGCCGGCCGCGCCGGCCGCCAACGAGCGCGCGGTGCCGGCGGCGCCGGCATCGGGTGCGGCGGTCGCGAAGTGACGCGGTATCGACACCGGCGCGGTCGCCCGGCCGCGCCACTTGCCTGCGTGCGTCAGACGCCGACGCCCAGCAGTGCCAGCGCCCCCAGCACGACGAACAGCACGGCCGCGATGCCGTGCACCAGCTTGGTCGGCAGGCGGTGCGCGAAACGGTCGCCCAGCAGGATCGCGGGCACGTTCGCCAGCATCATCCCGAAGGTCGTGCCGGCCACCACGCCGATGTAATCCTGGAAGCGCGCGGCGAGCGCGACGGTCGCGATCTGCGTCTTGTCGCCCATTTCCGCGAGGAAGAACGCGACGAGCGTCGCGCCGAACACGCCGAGCCGCGAGCGGTTCGCATTGGCTTCGTCCGCATCGAGCTTGTCCGGCACGAGGATCCACAAGCCCATCGCGATGAACGAGAACGCGAGCGCCCAGCGCATGATCGACGGCGTGACGAGAATGCCGAGCCATTCGCCGAGCGCACCGGCGAAGCCGTGGTTCACGACCGTCGCAACCAGCACGCCGAGTATGATCGGCACGGGCTTGCGATAGCGCGCGGCCAGCACGAGGGACAGCAGTTGGGTCTTGTCGCCGATTTCAGCGAGGGCGACGGCGCCGGTGGAGATCAGGAAGGCTTGGGACACGTATGGGGTTCCACGGGCCGATGTTGTGCGTGCGAGCGACGATCCGCCGCGCGCCGGGCCCTGATGCGGCGCGCAGTGAACCATCGGTCTCGCCAGGCCTTGGTGGCTGCGTCCGCCATGGCCGAACGGCCAAGTCTGTTGACGGACGCCTCCGTCACGATGCGCGCCGGGGGCGCGGGACATCGAGCGGAGCGGCTACTCCCCAATGAGCGGCGAATTCTAGCACGGCGCGTGCCGCACGCGGTGAATTCGACGGCTCCGGCATGCGCCGCAGCGCATGCCGGAGCAGGGTGGGGCTCAGGTGCGCCGGTTACGCGGCGGCGCGGCGTGCGGCACCGCGCTCGTGCACGAGCCGGCCGGCCGCGTACGTGCGGTACACGGCGCGGTCGTCGCCGAGCAGCGCGAATGCGAACAGCAGTTCCTCGAGCGACTCCGCGCGCTTCGTGCGGCGTGCGAGCAGCGGCGTGGCCTGCGGGTCGAGCACGACGAAGTCGGCTTCGGTGCGCGGCGCGAGCGTGCCGACCGTGTCGGCGAGATCGAGTGCCTGCGCGGCGCCGGCCGTCGCGAGCCAGAACATCCGCGTCGCGCTCAGGTGGTGGCCCGACAGCCGCGCAACCTTGTGCGCCTCGTTCATCGTCTGCAGCATCGAGAACGACGTGCCGCCGCCGACGTCGGTGGCGAGCGTGACGGGCACGTCGTATTCGCCGGCCTTGTCGAAGTCGAACAGCCCGCTGCCGAGGAAGAAGTTCGACGTCGGGCAGTGCGCGACGACGGTGCGCGTCTCGGCCATCCGGCGACGGTCCTCGTCGTCGAGATGGATGCAGTGGCCGTACACCGCGCGCGGGCGCAGCAGCCCGTAACGATCGTAGATGTCGAGATAGCTGCGGTGGCCCGGGAACAGCTCGGCCGCCCATTTCACTTCGTCGACGTTTTCCGCGACGTGGCTCTGCACGAACACGTCCGGATGGCGGCGCGCGAGTTCGCTGCACGCCTCGAGCTGCGCCTCGGTGGAGGTCGGTGCGAAGCGCGGCGTGAGCGCGTACATCTGACGGCCCTTGCCGTGCCAGCGGCCGATCAGCTCGGCGCTGTCGTCATAGCCCGATTGCGCGGTGTCGCGCAGGAACTCGGGGCAGTTGCGGTCCATCAGCACCTTGCCCGCGATCATCCGCAGGTCGCGCGCGTCGCTCGCCGCGAACAGCGCGTCGGCCGACTGCTTGTGCACGGTGCAGTAGACGAGCGCGCTCGTCGTGCCGCACGCGAGCAATTCGTCGACGAAGAAGTCGGCGACTTCGCGCGCATGTTCCGGATCGCCGAACTGGCGCTCGGTCGGGAACGTGTACTTGTCGAGCCACGGCAGCAGGCCGGGGGCCGGCGACGCGATCATGTCCGTCTGCGGATAGTGGATGTGCGTATCGATGAAGCCGGGCACGATCAGCTTGTCGCGCAGGTCGTGGACGACCGCGTCGCGTGCGAGCGTCGCGGCCAGCCGTGCATGCGGGCCGGCCGCGACGACCTTGCCGTCATCGACGATCAGGAGGCCGTCGGTCTCGTGGTTCGCGGCCTGGCTCGATTGCGCCGGGTCGCCGTTGAAGGTCAGCAGCTGGGAACGGAAAGCGGTTTGCGTCATGACGAAGGGTCCTGCATCAAGGTAAGGCGAACAGAAGAAAACGGTCGGTGCCGCGCGGGCGACGACGCGGCGGGGGCGGCCCGGGCTTGCGCGATGCGGCGAGCCGCGCAGGCGGCGCCGCGCGCTGCGCTCGCGCACGCAAGCGCGGCGGCCGTGGCCGCGATGGCCGACGTACCGGCGGACAGCGCCGCAATCGCGATGGCGATCGCGATCACGGCGACCGGCTCGCCGGCGAGCGGCATCGCGAGCCGCAACAGTCGTTGTACGACGCGCAGCGACAGGCTGCGGCGCGCGACGACGCACACCGCCGTCGCCACGCGTACGACGGACGCGATGCCGGCCTGCGTGCCCGGCGCACGCAGGCGGCCGGTGCGGCACAACGCCGGGCCGGTCGTCGCGAAGCGGATGTCGTTGCGGTGTTTCATCTGTCTAGCAGACCTCGATGCCGGCCGTCACGCGGCCTGCCAGTACGAATCGAGACGCGCAATCAGCGCATCGCGCTGCGCGGCGTCGACGAACGACGCCTCGAAGCCGTTGCGAATCACCGCGTGCACTTCGGCGTCCGTCAACTGCAGTCCGTCGACCGTCGCGAAGTAGTTGTCGTTGACGTAGCCGCCGAAATAGGCCGGATCGTCGGAGTTGATCGTCACCGCGACGCCGCGATCGAGCAGCGCCTTCAGCGTGTGCTTCGCCATGTCGTCGAACACGCACAGCTTCAGGTTCGACAGCGGGCATACGGTCAGCGCCGTGCGCGTGCGCGCGAGGCGTTCGACGAGCGCCGCATCCTCGATGCTGCGCACGCCGTGGTCGATCCGGTCGACCTTCAGCACGTCGAGCGCTTCGTAGATATACGCGGGCGGGCCTTCCTCGCCCGCATGCGCGACGAGCTTCAGCCCGAGCGCGCGCGCCTTCTCGAACACGCGCGCGAACTTCGTCGGCGGATGGCCGAGTTCGGACGAGTCGAGCCCGACGCCGATCAGCCGATGGCGATAGCGTTCGAACAGCGGCAGCGCGGCGTCGAACGTCGCGAGCGCATCTTCTTCCGGCAGGTGGCGCAGGAAACACAGGATCAGCTTGCTCGACAGCCCGCGCTGCTCGGCATCGGCGAGCGCGCGGTCGATGCCGGCCACCACCGTCTCGATCGGCACGCCGCGTTCGGTGTGCGTCTGCGGGTCGAAGAACAGCTCGGTGTGGACGACGTTGTCGGCGAGCGCGCGTTCGCAATATGCGGCCGTCATGTCGTAGAAATCCTGCTCGGTCAGCAGCACGCTCGCGCCGGCGTAATAGATGTCGAGGAACGACTGCAGGTCGGTGAACGCGTATGCGGCACGCAGCGCGTCGATCGATTCGTACGCGAGCTTCACGCCGTTGCGCTGCGCGAGCGCAAAAATCAGTTCGGGCTCGAGCGAGCCTTCGATATGGATGTGCAGCTCCGCTTTCGGAGCGCGGGCGATCTTGTCCTTGAATGTCGGGGTCATGGCGTTGTTCTTGGTCGGTCAGAAGGTGGGGGAAGCCTGCACGGGTGCGTTCGCCTCGACGGCCTGCAGCAACTGCGCGGCCACCGAGATCGCGATCACTTCGGGTGCCTTGTCGATGATGCCTTCGACGCCGATCGGGCAGCGCATCCGCGCGACCTGGGCCGGGTCGATGCCGATCGCCGCCAGCCGATGATCGAACTGCGCGCGCTTGGTATGCGAGCCGGTCATCCCGAAGTATGCATAGTCGCCGCGCCGCAGGATGCGCTCCGCAAGCATGAAATCGAGTGCGTGGTCGTGCGTCATCACGACGAAGTACGCGTGCGGCGGCGCCGTGTCGACGGCATCGGCCGGGCTGGCAAGCGCGTCGATCGCGAGATTGCCGATCCCGGCGAGTGCCTCGGCCGGCGGGAACACCGCATCGGGGCCGTCGATCCAGCGCACGTGGCACGGCAGCGTTGCCAGCACCTTCACGAGCGCGGTGCCGATGTGCCCGGCGCCGAACAGTACGACGGGGAACGCATACGGCGCGATCGTTTCGGTCATCAACGCTACACCGCCGGTTTCCCACAGCAGGCAATCGGCACGCGCGGCCGGCGATTCGGGCTCGCTCAGCAGCGGCGCGCCCGGCGAGGGGCCGAATGATACGCTACGCACGGTCGCGGCGCCCGCCGCGACGCGCTTCGCGAGCGACATGATCCAGCCGAGATCGCCGACGTCGAGCCGCTCGAACGCGAGCACGACCGCGCCGCCGCAGCACTGGCCGAGGCTCGGGCCGAGCGCGAGCCGTTCGAGCCGGCGCGCGTGGGGCACGTGCGCGCCGTCCTTCAGCAGGTGCCGCGCTATCTCGATCGCCTTCCATTCCAGATGACCGCCGCCGATCGTATGGCGGGCCGTGTCGCGCGTGACGAGCATCTTGGTGCCGGCCTCGCGCGGCGCGGAGCCGTCGGTATGCGCGACCGTCACGAGCACGGCCGCTTCGCCGTGTGCGAGCAGTTGCTGCAGATCGCCGAGCCAGGCTTCCATCAGCACGCTCCGTTCCGGACGATTCGGCACGACGCGCGGCGCGGGCTGGCGGGCGCGGCGGCAACGAGGACGGACGGGAGCGAGGCGGGCCGGCCGCACGACGGGTTCAGTGCGGTGGCCGTGCGCCGAAGGCGCGCGCGAACGACGCCGCGCAACGTGCGGACGCCATGAGGGTGACGGATGCGGATGGTTTGCGTTGTCATGATGAATCCAGTCGACATTGCGGATCGGGCGCGCGTTACGCAGGAGGTGAGACCGCCTGGCCTCGCGCACGTAGATCGCCATCCAGTCGTGAAGATAGCACCGCAAGGCGGCGGGAACATTGCCGGGCGGTGATCCGGGCTATCAGACGGCGATCATGTCGATCATAGGCCCGCCGCGCGGGATCGGGGCGCCGACGCGCGGGCGTCGGGCCGAAACGCATGCGTGGCGGGGCGTGCGCGCGGATGTCGCGCGACGCGCGTTCGCCCGGGAATCGGGACGGCGGCGGGGATAGGTGTTTACGCGCGGCCGGCAGGTGCGGCCGCATCGGGGTCGCGCCGGTGTCGTGGGCCTAGCCGGACGAAGCGGCCACGCGGCCTCGACCGGTCGGCCGGATCGCGCGGCGCGGCCGGTCAGCCCGCCAGCTTGCGGCGATGGCGCCAGAGGCTCGAGGCGACGGCAATCAGGATCACGGCGAAGCCGATCAGCGCCCAGCCGGGCAGTAGGATCCCGAAGATCGGCGGGTAGACCGTCTCGCACAGGCCGGCAACCTTGAACATGCCGGGGAACCACTGGGCGGGCGGCAGGCTGTCGACGATCGGCTGCAGCGTGTCGAAGCCGCAGCTGAAACCCGGATTCATCTGGATCGACAGGTGCCGCGCGGCGGTGCCGACGCCGCCGGCCGCGGCGATCGCGATCAGCAGCTCGAGCACCCAGATGCCGCGCCAGTTGCGCATCCCCGCGGCCAGGAACGCGAAGATCCCGATCGCCGCGAAGAAGTAGCGCTGGATGATGCACAGCGGGCACGGATCTTCGTTCTTCACGTACTGCAGATACAGCGCGCCGGCCAGCAGGGCGATGCACACCCAGCCGAGCAGCATCAGCAGGCGGCGTTCACGGCGGAGTGCGAGCGTGGAGTCGTTCATGTCGGCGGGATTCCTGTCGTTGGTCGGTCCGATAAACAATCGCGCGATTTTAGCGCGAACGATCTGGCACGAAACTGACAGCGCGCGTGCGGCACCCGGCCGCCGCCGCTTCGTCCGGTCCATAGCCCGCCGTCATGCCGCGCGGGCGGTCACCGGATCGTGTTCAGCACGGCCTCGGCCGCCTGGCCGATCGCGAGCAGCGCGTCGTCGCGATGCGGCGCGGCCGCGAGCATCAGGCCGACCGGCGCCGCGTCGCGCGGATGGCACGGCAGCGACAGCGCGCATGCGTCGAGGAAGTTGAAGGCGCTCGGATTGCGCAGGATCAGCGCATTGGTGCGCGTGAACGCGGCGTCGTCCGCTTCGAGTTCGGCGATGCGCGGCGGCACGACCGGCACCGTCGGCGCGACGAGCGCGTCGAAGCGCGACCAGACGGTGTGTGCCGCTTCTTCCAGCATCGCGTGGCGGGCGGCGAGCAGGTCGAGATAGTCGGCCGCGCTCGCCGGCTCGCCCTTCAGGATGCGCGACAGCACGCGCGGGTCGTATTGGTCGCGGTGCTGCGCGAGCAGGGGGCGATGCCACGCGTACGCCTCGATCGGCGAGAAGCCGAAGCGGTTGATGTCCGGCAGCCGGTCGAGCGCGGAAAAGCGCACTTCAGAGACGATCGCGCCCGCGGCTTCGAGGTGCTTCAGCGATGCGTCGAGCGCGGCGGCGACGTCGGCGTCGACGCCGTCGGTCACATAATTGGTCAGCACGCCGAGCCGCACGCCTTCGAGCGGCCGCGCGGCCGGCACGTGCGGTTCGAGGCCCGCGAGCATCCGGTCGACGAGTGCGCAGCAGGCAACCGTCAGGCCGATCGGGCCGAACGAGTCGAGCGTGGTCGACAGCGGCACGCCGCCTTGCGTCGGGATCCGGCTCGCGGTCGGCTTGAAGCCGGTCAGCCCGCACAGGGCGGCCGGGATGCGGATCGAGCCGCCGGTGTCGGTGCCGAGCGCGACGGCGGCCATCCCGTCGGCGACGGACGCGGCCGCGCCCGACGACGAGCCGCCGGAAATCCGTGCATCGCCCGGCACGTCGCGGTGGTACGGCGAGCGAGGATTGCCGAAGTGCGGATTCAGCCCGAGCCCCGAGAACGCGAACTCGCTCATGTTGGTGCGGCCGACCAGCACCGCGCCCGCGCGCTTGAGCCGCGCGACGGCGACCGCGTCGGCCCTGGCGGGCGGCGCCCCGTCGAGCACGCGCGAACCGGCGCGCGTCACCTGGCCCGCGACGTCGAACAGATCCTTCACCGATACGGGGATGCCCGCGAGCGGCGACAGCACGGTGCCCGCGGCACGCAGGCGGTCGTGCGCGTCGGCGGCCGCGCGCGCGTTGTCGGCGTCGACTTCGGTGAAGACGGCGGCACCCTGGCCGGCCGGATCGGCGATCCGGTCGAGCGCGACGTCGACGAGCGCGCGGCTCGTGGTCCGGCCGGCGGCGAGATCGGCGGCGAGCTGGGCGAGCGGAGGGAAGGGCGTGAAGGTGGTCATGGGCGGCTCAGGGGGCGAAGGTGTTGGACAAGGGTGGCGCGAAACGAATCGATGTGGCGCTCGACGGCCGTGCGTGCGCCGGCGGCGTCGCGCGCGGACAGCCGCTCGAACAGTTCGCGGTGTTCGTGCTGGACGTCAGACAGGTGATGCGGCTCGGACAGCGTGACGAACCAGAAGCGCAGCGAGCGTTCGTGCAGCGCGCGCAGGATTTCCGCGAGCACCGTGTTGCGTGCCGCCGCGGCGATCGTCTGATGAAGCGCGCGGTCGAGCTCCATCATGCCCTCGACGTCGTGCGAGTCGACGCAGGCCTGGCCGTCGTCGAGCAGCGCGGACATGCGGGCGAGATCGTCGGGTGTTGCATGGCGGGCGGCGAGTTCGACGCAATGCGCTTCGTTGATGCGGCGCACGTCGGTCACCGCGACGATGTCGTCGAGCGACAGCGGTTGCACCATCAACCCCTTGCGCGGCATCACGGCCAGCAGCCCTTCGAGCACCAGCCGGTGGACGGCCTGATGGACGGGCGTGCGGCCGATGCCGGTGCGGGCCACGAGGTCGGCTTCGTTGAGCGCGGCGCCCGGCTTCAGGCGCATCGTGATGATGTCGCGCTGGATCAGCGCGTACGCGCGGTCGGCGAGGCTGACCGCCGATGCGGCGGGCCGGTCGTGGAGGGCGTCGGTCAGGGCGTTCATGCAGGCGGGGGCGCGGTGGTCGGACGGGGCGCGGTCATGGCGCGGGCGATCGGGCAACGTGGACGATCCGTGAATATTATTGTGATATATCACTGATGTCCAGTTTGCCCGGACGACCGTCGATACCGCCGGATGGAGGCCGGCGGCACGCCCGGCGGGGGATGCGACGACTTGCAACAATTTCGACAGGATGTTGCAGGTTTACCGCGCGATCGTGCACTGAAGCATAATGAATCCTCGTCAATCCAATACGCGCGAGCGACGTACCAGACCATCGTCATGAGCGAAAACACGCCTCCCCCGGCCGGTCTGCCCGGCACTTCTTCCGCTTCCACCGATTCCCCTCGTTCCGGTCCGGCGCCCACGCCGGAGGCGCCTGCCACGCAGGCTGCCGCTGCGCAGGTCGTCGCGGCGAATGGCGCAGCACCGGTCACGGCGGCGGCCGAGCCGGGCGCCGCAGGCACGGCGGGTGCCGCCGCCGAAGGCAGTGCAGCGCCGCCGAAACCCGGTGCAGCGCCGCCCGGTTTCGGCGCGCAGCCCGATTTCGACACGCCGCGCCCGCCGCCCGCGAATGCGCAGAACGTGCCGCCGGCTTACCTGAAGCAAAGCGACACGCCGTGGTCGGTATTCGGCCGGATCGTCGCGGCGCGCGCACGCCGGCTATTCGATCGCGCCGGCCAGCGGATCACTCAGCGCACGCTGCGCATCGGCGTGTCGGCGCGGATCTTCCATCCGGAGCCCGGAGCGAAGGGGCTGCGCGGCAAGACGCTGCAGTATCTCGAGGAATCGATCGCGCACTGGGTGATGTCGCGCGACGTGCTCGTGTTCATGATCCCGACCGTCGGTCACCAGGGCATGCTGCACCCGAGCAACATCCGCCTGCGCGACTACGCGAAGCATCTCGACGGCCTGCTGCTGCAAGGCGGCGCCGACGTGTCGCCGCAAACGTACGCGGCGTCGGACGCGCGCCCCGAATGGCCGGGCGACCGCGTGCGCGACATGTACGAGCTCGAGCTGTTTCACGAGTTCGTCGAGTCCGGCAAGCCGGTGCTCGGCGTGTGCCGCGGTTGCCAGCTGATCAACGTCGCGTTCGGCGGGTCGCTGTACCAGGACATCGCGACCGACGTACCGACCGCGAACGCGCACGTGAGCGAGCATTACGACCAGCATCGCCACGCGATCCGCTTCCCGGACTCGTCGACGCTGGCGAGCATGTTTCCCGGGCGCAGCGAAGCGATCGTGAACTCGATCCACCATCAGGCGATCCGCGATCTCGGCCGCGATCTGAACATCGAGGCCGTGTCGGCCGGCGACGGGATCATCGAAGGCATTCGCTACCGGCGCGCGCCGTTCGTCGTCGGCGTGCAATGGCACCCGGAGTTTCATCGTGCGGGCGGCGCCGAACTGCTCGACTGCACGCCGCTGCTCGATGCATTCCTGCGCGCGGCACGCGAAACGCGCCTGTAGGCGGCGTTTGCAGTGCCGGGCAGGAAGGCCGGCCGCATCCCGTTAAATTCGAGATGCGGCCGTTTCGTTTTGAACGATAATCGCGACTCCCGATTCGTTCGCCGGAGTCTGACGTTGGCCTTCCGAGATTTTTCCCCTGCACGATGCGCAACGTGGATCGTTGCGCTGGCCGCCTGCGTGCACGCGGGCGCAGCGTGGTCCGTCGACGCGACCGCGCCGGTCGCGGGCTCGCGCCCCGCGGTGACGAGCCTGCGCGGCGATGCCGCGCAGGCGGCTTCCCCTTCCGACGCGTCCGCCGCCTCCGCGACGGATGCGACCGCGCAAGGCAACGTCGCCGAGCTCACGCAGATGCTGCACGACGGGCGAATCGTCGAGATGCGCACCACGTACAACGGCAGCTACGGCGCGAGCCTGATGTTCGATCCGCGCGAGATGACGTATTACGTCGCGCTGTTCCAGGACAAGCATCTGTGGCGCGTGGTCAAGTCGCAGGAGAAGAGCCGAGCGGAAATGGTGTACGCGAACTTCGTCCAGCAGACGACGCAACTCGCGGACGTCGAAATCCGCCGCACCGAACTGCAGGCGCAGAAGACGTTCCTCGAACGCGTGATCGCGCTGCAGGCGAATCGTGCGCAGCAACTGCAGGCCGATCTGAGCGTCGCGCGCAGCCAGCAGGCCGAGGTCGCGCAGCGGCAGAAGTCGGCGCACGAACAGGCGCAGGCGCTGCAGGTCGAGAAGCGGGCGGCGCAACTGCAGTTGCGCGAACTGCAGGAGCAGGTACGGCAACTCGAGCGGCAGGCCGAAACGGGGTTGCCCGCGCACAAGTGATGAGCGGCCGGCCCGACGGACCGGTCGACGAACGAAAACCCGGCGCAGCGTGCTTCGCCGGGTTTTTTATTGCCCGCGCGTCAGCGGGTGAGCGTGGTGGGTGTGTCGGTCAGGCGGCGGTGGGACAGGTGCGTCGTCCAGTCGAAGTCTGCGGCGGGTGCGTCGGCCGCCCATGCCGGGCGATCGGCGCGCAGCGCGTTCGCCATCGCGATCAGCGTGAGTGGATCGTCGAGCGAAGCGTGCTGGTCGTGCCGGGTGTCCGGGACCGGCAGTGAACCGGCGCGACCGGGCGTTGGCATGCGCGATGCGACGTGCGTGATCGACGGGCGGCCGGCGAGTCGCGGCGCGGAAGGCGGGTGGACTTGCGCGGCTGTCGCGTGCGTGCCGTTCGGTCGATTCGGCGACGGTGCCGCCGCGGTGGCGGCGCGTCGTACGTCCGGCGCGCCGTCGGCGTCGGCGAGTCGCGGCGACGGCGCGAGCGCAGCGTCGCGTGCGGGCTGCGACGATGTGATAGGTGTACTGGCAACGGCCCGCGCCGCGTGGTGCCGTGCCGGCGTGATGGCCGTGGCGGGCTCGGCCCCGGCGCTCCGCACTCGACCCGTGAATTCCGTCGCGTGCTCCGGCACGGCGCCGGCGATTTGCATGACCGGCGAACGCGCGACATCCGGAAACGGTTCGTGGGCGACGATCAGCCCGCCGATGATCGCGAGTGCGCCGATGCTCCAGCAGGCGGCATGCCGTGCCCGCCGGTCATGTGCTCGATCAACGGCACGTGCGATGTGCCGATGCCGACCGGTGGCGCCGGCCGCAACGGCCGGTACGCCCGCTGACGACGGCTGTACGGCGGCCAGCGGTTGCCAGCGGCAGGCACGATGCGGCGCGTCGACGTCGATGCACGAAGTCGTCAACGTTGCCACGCAGCGGATGCCGGAGCGGCTGCCGGACGCGGCGCCGAACCGCCATTCGCGGCCGAACGGCGGCACGCCGTCGAGCGGCGCGACGCGAGGGCGGGCGATTGAGCCTTCGACGGAAACGAGGGGCGATGGAATCATGAGGGCGGTGTGCGGTGCGACGCGGGCCGCGTGGCCGGCCGCGGCGCGGAGTGCGTCGCGAATCGTGACATTGTGGTCAGGCGATCGCCATCGGTCGATCGGATCAATCCGATTTTGATGCGCCTTTCGCCGAGATTCGTACGAGCCGGACGCGGCGTCCGCAACGCCGGTCGGGTACAAGGCAATTGTCGGCTTCGCGTGGCATCATTCGCCAACCATGCCGGCATGCGCATCGTCGGATCCCCACGGCGCGCAGGTCGCGCCTTCCGAGCCGAGAGAACTCCATGTCCACTGCCACACACGCCGTCGCGCAGGAATCGAAATTCCGTACCGTGTTCAGGGTCGTCAGCGGCAACTTCCTGGAAATGTACGACTTCATGGTCTACGGGTATTACGCGTCGGCCATCGCGAAAACGTATTTTCCGAGCGGCAACGCGTTCGCGTCGCTGATGCTGTCGCTGTCGGTGTTCGGCGCGGGCTTTCTGATGCGCCCGGTCGGCGCGATCGTGCTCGGCGCGTACATCGACCATCACGGCCGCCGCAAGGGGCTGATCCTGACCCTCGGGCTGATGGCGCTCGGCACGCTCACGGTGGCCTCGATACCGGGTTACGCGACGATCGGCGTGCTCGCGCCGGTGCTCGTGCTGCTCGGCCGGCTGCTGCAGGGCTTTTCCGCGGGCGTCGAGCTCGGCGGCGTGTCCGTCTACCTGTCGGAGATCGCGACGAAGGGGCACAAGGGGTTCTATACGTCGTGGCAATCGGGCAGCCAGCAGGTGGCGGTCGTGTTCGCCGCGTTCGTCGGCGTGCTGCTGAACCGCGCGTTGCCGGCCGAGGACATGACCGCGTGGGGCTGGCGCATTCCGTTCCTGATCGGCTGCCTGATCGTTCCGTTCCTGTTCCTGATCCGTCGTTCGCTGAAGGAAACCGACGAATTCCTCGCGAAGCGTCACCGTCCGACGATGGGCGAGATCATGCGTTCGATGCTCGAAAACTGGGGCGTCGTGATCGCCGGCATGGGGATGGTGATCATGACGACGGTGTCGTTCTACATGATCACCGCATACACGCCGACGTTCGGCAAGGAAGTGCTGCACCTGTCGTCGCTCGACGCACTCGTCGTGACCGTCTGCGTCGGCCTGTCCAATCTCGTCTGGCTGCCGCTGTCCGGCGCGTTGTCGGATCGCATCGGCCGCCGCCCGGTGCTGATCGCGTTCACGGTGCTCACGCTGCTGTCGGCCTATCCGGCCGTGCTGTGGCTCGTGGCGGATCCGTCGTTCCTGCGGCTGCTCGCGGTCGAGCTGTGGCTGTCGTTCCTGTACGGCTCGTACAACGGCGCGATGGTCGTCGCGCTGACCGAAGTGATGCCGGCCGATGTGCGCACGGCCGGCTTCTCGCTCGCGTACAGCCTCGCGACGACGATCGGCGGGTTCACGCCGGCGATCTCGACGTTGCTGATCCACCAGACCGGCAACAAGGCGGCACCGGGGCTGTGGCTGAGCGTCGCCGCATTCTGCGGATTGATCGCGACGCTCGTGTTGTATCGCACGCGCGAAGCGCGCAACCAGTACAAGTCGGCCTGACGCCGCTGTATCGCATCACATCGACTGAAAAAAGGGAGCGCGCCGCGCTCCCTTTTTTTGTCTGCGCTCGGGTATTCAGGCGTCGCGCAGCGCGGCGGCGACCGCCGCCGCCACGTCGAGCCATTGTCCCGGTGCGGACTGGCGGGCGAGCCTCGCTCGCGGATACCACGGACAGTCGTCGCCGGTGAACCAGCGCCAGTCGGATGCGAACGGCAGCATGATCCACAGCGGCTTGCCGAGCGCGCCCGCGAGGTGCGCGACCGCCGTATCGATCGTGACGACGCCGTCGAGCCGTTCGATCAGCGCTGCCGTGTCGGCGAAGTCGTTCAGCCGCCCGTCGAGGCGATGCATGCGGGGATGCGCGTCGACGCGTGCCCGTTCGTCGTCGTCGAGTGCCGGCTGCAGCACGATCCAGTCGATGTCCGGCAGCGCGAGCAGCGGCGCGAGCGCGTCGAACGGCATCGAGCGGTTTTCCTGTGCCTGCCGGCGTCCCGTCCACGCAAGGCCGAACTTGCGCTTCGACTGGCCGCCCAGCGAGCCGCGAAAGCGCCGCTGCGTGCTGTCCGGCACGTCGAGGTAGCGTGTGCCCGCGACGATGTCGGCCGGCTGCAGGCCGAGCAGGAACGGCAGGCTCATCAGCGTGCATGCGACGTCCGCCGCCGGCGGCTTCGCGGCGCCCTGCGCGACGAGCGTCACGCGCCAGCGTGCCGCGGCCGGTGCGAGCAGCGCGACGAGTTCCGGCTGCACTTCGAGCACGACGCGCGCGCAGCGCGCGCGGGCGAGCGGCACGAAGCGGACGAACTGCAGCGTGTCGCCGAAGCCCTGTTCCGCGCGGATCAGCAGCGTGCGCGCGGCAATCGGCTCGCCTTGCCAGCGCGGCAGCGTGCCGAGCGGCGTCGCGCCCGGCGTGTCGTGGCGCGTTTCGTACGCGGGCAGGCCGCGGGCGAAGTCGCCCAGCGTCAGCAGCGTGACGGCGCGGTGCAGCTGCGCGAGTTTCAGGTCGGGGGCGACGCGCAGCGCCTGGTCGAACGCGCGCAGCGCCATCTCGTGCGCGCCGAGTGCGTGATGCGCGTTGCCGAGGTTCAACCACGCGAGACTGAACGACGGATCGAGACCGACCGCGCGTTCGTAGTAGGGCAGCGCTTCGCGCTGGCGTGCCTGCGCGCACAGCGCGTTCGCGAGCCCGAAGAGGGCGAGCGGAAACGGCGGGTGCAGCGCGAGCGCGGCTTCGAATGCGGCGGCGGCTTCGCCATGACGGCCGAGCGCCTCGAGCGTGTTGCCGAGATTGAAATGCGCGGCGACAAAGCGCGGCTGCGCGGCGATCGCAGCCTGGAAATGGGCGATCGCGTCGTCGGCCCGGCCCATCGCGTTCAGCGCCATCGCGAGATTGTTGTGCGCGCCGGCATGCCCGGGCCGCAGCTCGAGCGCGCGATGGAACGCGGCGAGCGCATCGTCGTGACGGCCGAGCGCATTCAGTGCGTTGCCGAGGTTGTTGTGGATCGATGCGTCGTCCGGTGTGAGCCGAAGTGCGCGGGCAAATGCGTCGACGGCATCTTCGTGGCGCTGCAGTGCCGCATAGGCGTTGCCGAGGTTGTAGTGCGCGAGCGGAAATTCGGGCGCGAGCGTCAGCGCGTTGCGAAAGCGGTCGATCGCTTCGTCGAGCCGGCCGAGCGCCTTCAGCGCGTTGCCGAGATTGAGCTGCAGCGCGGCGTCGTTCGGGCGCAACTCGACCGCACGCCCGACGAGATCGGCCGCCTCGGCATGCTGGCCCTGCTGATGCCGCAGCACGCCGAACAGATGCAGCGCGTCGGCGTTGGCGGGATGAGTGGCGAGTGCGGCGCGATAGCCGTGCTCGGCCTCGGCGAGGCGGCCCGCGCGGTGCGCGGCATACGCTCGGTCGAATGCGGATTCCATGACGCGAAAACTGACGGAAAGCGCGTATTTTCCCACACTGCGCGCGGGCACCCCAGATCGGCCGGTCGGCATATGGCCCCGTCACGCGGAGCGGCGTAGACTTGCACAATCGCGTGTCATCGAGGTTCTCATGGCTGACACACTGCTCGATATCCCGCCCGTGCTGATCGTCGGCGCAGGCCCCACCGGCCTTGCCGCGGCGATGAGTCTCGCGCGTGCCCGCGTGCCGGTGCGCATCATCGACCGGCTCGCCGTGCCCGCGCCGTACTCGCGCGCGATCGGCATCCAGGCACGCACGCTCGAACTGCTGGAGCAGCATCGCGCGGTCGAACCGTTTCTCGCGCTGGGTCATCGCGCCCATGCGGCCGCGCTGCACGCGGACGGCCGCGTGATCGCGCGGCTCGATTTCGATCCGCTGCAAACGCGCTATCCGTATCTGCTGTTTCTCGACCAGAGCATCACCGAGCGGCTGCTCGCCGAGCATCTGGCCGGGTTCGGCGTGACCGTCGAACGCGGCGTCACGCTCACCGCATGCGATGCGGGCGGACCGTCGCTCGACGTGACGATCCGCGATGCGGACGGTCGTGAACAGGCGTTCGCGCCCTCGTACCTGATCGCCGCCGACGGCGCGCACAGCACGGTGCGCCACCTGCTTGGCCTGGGCTTCGCCGGGCATGCGTTCGAGCAGACTTTCCTGCTCGCCGATTTCGCGGCGATACCCGACTGGCCGGACGAGGAGATCCATCTGTTCACGACGCCCGACGGCATCGCGGGGCTGTTTCCGATGGGCGGCGGCCGCTACCGGCTCGTTGCCGACCGGCCGCCCGGCAGCGACGCATCGCCCGACGGACTCACGCCCTCGACCCCGTCGCTCGACGAATGCGAGGCGATCGTGCGCGCGCGCGTCGGTGCGTCGATTGCGCCGAGCGATCTCGCGTGGTCGACGTATTTCCGCCTGCATAGCCGGATGGTCGAGCGACTGCGTCACGGGCGGGTATTCTTCGCGGGCGACGCCGCGCACGTTCACAGCCCGGCGGGCGCGCAGGGCATGAACACGGGCATCCAGGAAGCGTTCAATCTTGGCTGGAAGCTCGCGCGCGTGCTCGGCGCGGGCACGCCGGAGCGCCTGCTCGACACGTATCACGCCGAGCGCCACCCGATCGAGCGTGACGTATTGCGGCAGACCGGCCTCGTCACGCAGATCGTCGAAGCCGACCACGGCGCGATGAAGCTGCTGCGCGATCATGTCGTGCCGCTGCTGGCGTCGTTCGGGCCGGTGCGCGACGCGGTACGCCGCACCGTCAGCGAGCTCGGCGTGCAATACCGGAAAAGCCCGCTCACGCTCGAACGCGTGCTCGACGGCGGGCCGCGCGCAGGCGAGCGCGCGCCCGACGCGCTCGTGCACGTGGTCGACGGGCCGCTCGGGCGGGCGCCCGGAACCGCGCGGCTATACGACCTGCACGACCCCGCGAGCTTTACGCTGCTGCTGCTCGAGGAACCGGCAGGTGCCGACGCCGGCGAGACGGGCGACGTGCCGCCGATGCCCGCGGATGCGCAGGCGCTTGTGCAGGGGCTGGAGCGGATCATGCCGGGCGCCGTGCGAACATGGCGCGTCGCCGATGCCGAAAGCGACGGCACGGACGGGCTTGCGCAGGTATACGGCCGCTCGAGGCCGTCGTTCTACCTGCTGCGGCCCGATGGCTACATCGCGGTGCGCGGCCGTACCGCCACCGACGCGAACGCGCTGCTGCGCCACTGCGAAAGCTGGTTCGCGGGCATGTCGGTGCCCGCGTAGCGGGGTGCTCAGGCGGAGGCCGCGGCCGGCACGAGCGATGCGCGGTGCGCGGCGATCGCGTCGCGCACGATCGGCGCCGCGCGTTGTCCGGCCTCGCTCGACGGATCGTCTAGCGCGGCGAGCAATGCACGACGCATCCGCGGTTCCCAGAAGCGCCGGATATGCTCGGCGATCCCGCTCAGCGCTTCTTCGCGATCGGGCATCGATTCGAAGAACGCGCCGATCTGGTTGGCCATGTCGACCAGGTGTCCGTTGTCCATCGCTTCCTCACTTGCCCGTCGTCACGACGGCCGGCGTGGCGGCGCGGCGCTCGAGCAGGTCGAGCTGCTCCGAGTTGAAGCGCGCATACGCGCGCTGCCAGTCCGACGGCTGCGCGACCGGCATCACCTGCACGGCCGTCACCTTGTATTCCGGGCAGTTCGTCGCCCAGTCGGAGCTGTCCGTCGTGATCACGTTCGCGCCCGATTCGGGGAAGTGGAACGTCGTGTACACGACACCCGGCTGCATGCGGTCGGACACGAGCGCGCGCAACACGGTCTGGCCCGCCCGCGATTCGATGCCGACCCAGTCGCCGGTCCGGATTCCGCGGTCCTCCGCGTCGTGCGGATGGATCTCGAGACGGTCCTCTTCGTGCCACTGCACGTTCTCGGTCCGGCGCGTCTGCGCGCCGACGTTGTATTGCGACAGGATGCGGCCCGTGGTCAGGATCAGCGGATAGCGCTGCGTGACCTTTTCCGGCGTCGGAATGAACTGCGTGATCACGAACCGGCCCTTGCCGCGCACGAATGCGTCGATGTGCATCGTCGGCGTGCCGTCCGGCGCCTGTTCGTTGCACGGCCACTGGATGCTGCCGAGCGCATCGAGCTTCTCGTACGACACACCCGAGAAGGTCGGCGTGAGCCGCGCGATCTCGTCCATGATTTCCGACGGATGCGTGTAGTGCATGTCGTAGCCGAGCGCCCGCGACAGCAGCAGCGTCACTTCCCAGTCCGCGTAGCCCGCGAGCGGCGGCATCACCTTGCGCACGCGCGAGATGCGGCGCTCCGCGTTCGTGAACGTGCCGTCCTTCTCGAGGAACGTCGAGCCCGGCAGCAGCACGTGCGCGTATTTCGCGGTTTCGTTCAGGAAGATGTCCTGCACGACGATGCATTCCATCGACGACAGCGCGGCCGCGACGTGCTGCGTGTTCGGGTCCGACTGGACGATGTCCTCGCCCTGGCAATAGAGGCCCTTGAAGCTGCCGTCGAGCGCCGCGTCGAACATGTTCGGGATGCGCAGCCCCGGTTCCGGCTGCAGCGTGGCCGACCATGCCTGTTCGAACTGCGTGCGTACGACTTCGTCGCTGATGTGCCGGTAGCCGGGCAGTTCATGCGGGAACGAGCCCATGTCGCACGAACCCTGCACGTTGTTCTGGCCGCGCAGCGGATTGACGCCGACGCCTTCGCGGCCGATGTTGCCGGTCGCCATCGCGAGGTTCGCGATGCCCATCACCGTCGTCGAGCCTTGCGCGTGTTCGGTCACGCCGAGGCCGTAGTAGATCGCGGCGTTGCCGCCCGTCGCATAGAGGCGCGCGGCGTCGCGCACCAGCGCGGCCGGCACGCCCGTTACGTCGGCGGTCGCTTCGGGCGAGTTCTCGGCACGCGACACGAAGTCGCGCCATTGCTCGAACGCACGCATGTCGCAGCGTTCGGCGACGAATGCGTCGGCGACGAGCCCTTCGGTGACGATCACGTGCGCGAGTGCGTTGACGATCGCGACGTTGGTGCCCGGGCGCAGCTGCAGGTGGTGCGTGGCCTTCACGTGCGGGCCGTCGACCACGTCGATGCGGCGCGGGTCGATCACGATCAGCTTCGCGCCCTCGCGGATGCGCCGCTTCATGCGCGAGCCGAACACCGGGTGCCCGTCGGTCGGGTTCGCGCCCATCACGACGATCACGTCGGCCTGGCCGACCGACGCGAAGGTCTGCGTGCCGGCCGATTCGCCGAGCGTCGTCTTCAGGCCATAGCCGGTCGGCGAGTGGCACACGCGTGCGCAGGTGTCGACGTTGTTGTTGCCGAACGCGGCGCGCACGAGCTTCTGCACGAGGTAGGTTTCCTCGTTCGTGCAGCGCGACGACGTGATGCCGCCGATCGAATCGCGGCCGTACTTCTGCTGCAGCTTGCGGAACTGCGTCGCCGCGTAGGTGAGCGCCTCTTCCCAGCTGACTTCGCGCCACGGGTCGGTGATCTTCTCGCGGATCATCGGCTTCGTGATGCGGTCCTTGTGCGTCGCGTAGCCCCACGCGAAGCGGCCCTTCACGCACGCGTGGCCTTCGTTCGCGAGGCCGTTCTTGTGCGGCGTCATGCGCACGACCTGCGTGCCCTTCATCTCGGCCTTGAACGAGCAGCCGACGCCACAGTACGCGCAGGTCGTGACGACCGAATGCTCGGCCTGTCCGAGCTGGACGACGGATTTTTCCTGCAAGGTGGCCGTCGGGCACGCGGCGACGCACGCGCCGCACGATACGCATTCCGATGCCATGAACGATTCGCCTTCGCTGGCGGCGACGCGCGATTCGAAACCGCGCGCGGCGATCGTCAGCGCGAACGTGCCCTGCGTTTCCTCGCATGCGCGCACGCAGCGGTTGCAGACGATGCACTTCGACGGATCGTACGTGAAGTACGGATTCGATTCGTCCTTCTGGTCGCGCAGGTGATTCGCGCCGTCGAAGCCGTAACGCACTTCGCGCAAGCCCACCACGCCCGCCATGTCCTGCAGTTCGCAGTCGCCGTTGGCGGGGCAGGTGAGGCAGTCGAGCGGATGGTCGGAGATGTACAGCTCCATCACGTTGCGGCGCAGCGACTGCAGCCGGTCTGACTGCGTACGCACCTTCATCCCGGCTTCGGCGGGCGTCGTGCACGATGCCGGATAGCCGCGCCGGCCTTCGATTTCGACCAGGCACAGACGGCACGAGCCGAACGGTTCGAGCGAATCGGTCGCGCAGAGCTTGGGCACGTTGACGCCGGCTTCGATCGCGGCGCGCATCACCGACGTGCCGGCCGGCACCGTGACCGGCTGGCCGTCGATTTCGAGCGTGACGTCGGTATCGGCATGCCGTTGCGGCGTGCCGTAGTCGGTTTCGTCGAACGGATCGCGCGCGCGCGCTTCAGCGGCGCTCTTGCACGCGCATTGGCCCGAGCCGCAGCCGCCTTGGCGGACGTTGTTCGTGTCGAGGGACATGCAGGGCTCCTTCTGGGTCAGGCCGCAGCCTTGACCGGACCCGACGCGGCTTGCTTGCCGGCGGCGAGCCCGAAATCTTCGGGGAAATGGTCGAGCGCGGACAGCACCGGATACGGCGTCATCCCGCCCATCGCGCACAGCGAGCCGGCGAGCATCGTGTCGCACAGGTCGCGCAGCAGCGTGACCTGACGCTCCGACGTATCGCCTTCGCGAATCCGCGCGATCGTCTCGACGCCGCGCGTCGAGCCGATTCGGCACGGCGTGCACTTGCCGCACGATTCGATCGCGCAGAACTTCATCGCGTATTCGGCGAGCTCCGCGAGATTCGACGTGTCGTCGTGCAGCACGATGCCGCCGTGGCCGACCACCGCGCCGATCGCCGCGTACGCCTCGTAGTCGAGCGGCACGTCCCACTGGTGTTCGGGCAGGTAGGTGCCGAGCGGGCCCCCGACCTGGGCGGCGCGCGCGGGCCGGCCGCTGGCCGTGCCGCCGCCGTAGTCGAACAGCAGCTCGCGCAGCGTGACGCCGAACGCGAGCTCGACGAGGCCGCCGTGGCGGATGTTGCCCGCGAGCTGGAACGGCAGCGTGCCGCGCGAGCGGCCCATCCCGTAGTCGCGATAGAACGCGGCGCCGCGCGCGAAGATCACCGGCGCGGTCGCGAGCGTGATCACGTTGTTGATCACGGTCGGCTGGCCGAACAGGCCGGCGAGCGCCGGCAGCGGCGGCTTCGCGCGCACGACGCCGCGCTTGCCTTCGAGCGATTCGAGCAGCGCCGTTTCCTCACCGCACACGTACGAACCGGCGCCCTTCGCGACGTGCAGGTCGAACGCATGCGCGGAGCCGAGCACGCGTTCGCCGAGCCAGCCGGCTTCGCGAGCGCGCTCGATCGCCGTTTCGAGTGCCGCGATCGCATGCGGGTATTCGCTGCGCACGTAGATGTAGCCGAGCGTCGCGCCCGTCGCGATGCCCGCGATGATCATCCCTTCGATCAGGCAGTACGGATCGCATTCCATGAGCAGGCGATCGGAGAACGTGCCCGAATCGCCTTCGTCCGCGTTGCAGACGATGTACTTCTGCGCGGCGCGCGCCTGCCGGACCGTGCGCCACTTGATGCCGGCCGGGAAGGCCGCGCCGCCGCGGCCGCGCAGCCCCGATTCGATCAGCAGCTCGCACGCGGCGTCGCCGTCGAGTGCGAGCGCGTTCTTCAGGCCGGCGAGGCCGTCATGCTTCAGGTAGTCGTCGAGCGACAGCGGATCGGTCAGGCCGATGCGCGCGAACGTGAGGCGCTGCTGGCGCGCGAGATAGGGCAGCGCGTCGACGAGGCCGACGCCGCTCGGGTGCGTGCCGCCGTCGAGCCAGTTTGCATCGAACAGGGCGGGCACGTCGGCCGCCGACAGGTTCGCGTAGCCGACGCGCCCGGCGGCCGTGCCGACCTCGACGAGCGGCTCGAGCCACAGCAGCCCGCGCGAACCGTTGCGGATCAGTTCGATCGCGACGCCGCGCCGCTCGGCTTCCGCGACGATCGCGGCGGCGAGGGCGTCGGCGCCGAGCGCCAGTGCGGACGAATCGCGCGGAACGTAGATGCGGGTCGTCATGCGGCCTCCGGGGTGTGGGCGGCCGCGTCGGCGAGCAGGGCGTCGAACTTCTCCGGCGTGACCTTTGCGTGCAGTACGCCGTTGACCGTCATCGACGGCGATTGTGCGCACAGCCCGAGGCAGTAGACCGACTCGAGCGCGACGTCGCCCGGCGCGTGCGCGTCGGCGCCATCGCCGTGCGCGGCGTCGAACCGGCAACCCGTGCGCGCTTCCGCGTGTGCGGCCAGCGCTTCGCAGCCCATGCTGCGGCACGCCTCGGCGCGGCACATCTGGATCGTCACGCGCGCGGGCGGCGCGGTGCGGAAGTGGTGATAGTAGGTGAGCACGCCGTGCACTTCGGCACGCGACAGATTCAGCACCTTCGCGAGCGGCGCGACGCAGCCTGCCGGTACGTAGCCGGCCTCGTCCTGGATCGCATGCAGGATCGCGACGAGCGAGCGGCCGGCGCGCGCATGACGCTCGACGAGCGCGTCGGGCGCGGGGGAATTCGGGGACATCGTTGTGCTCCTCCAAAGTCTCATATGTGCCCTTGATTCATATAGTGCACACCGGGACTTCGTCCTGATTGATTTTGAGCAACGATAAGCGGAAGATTTCGCAGTCGCAATAGGAAATCGGAGTACATAATTGATTCGAATCGAATGCGACGCGTATCTGACCGTACGCGACACGGAGGGCCGCACGGCGAGCCTGTCGGATGTCGCCCCGTTGCTGGAGCTCGTGGCCGATACGGGCAGCATTGCACAGGCCGCGCAGGCGAAAGGGCTGTCGTATCGGCACGCGTGGGGCATGCTGCGGGCGCTGGAGGCATGCGTCGGCGGCGAGTTGATCGAGACCGCGCGCGGCAAGGGATCGACATTGTCGGAGCTGGGGCAGGCGGTCGTCGACGCGCAGCGGCTCGCGCGCAGCCGTCTCGACGGGAACCTGCGCGCGCTGGCGGCCGAGGTGGCGAGCAACCTGAACCGGCGGCTCGCACAGCGCGACGGCGCCGTGCGCATCCATGCGTCGCACGGCTATGCGGTTGCGGCGCTCGTTTCCGCACTCGTCGATGCGCAGGCCGCCGTCGACATCAAGTATCGCGAGAGCGTCGAGGCCGTGCAGGCGCTCGCGCGCGGCGAATGCGAGCTGGCCGGCTTCCATCTGCCGCGCGGCGCGTTCCGCGAACGGTGCGCGCAGATCTACCGGCCGTGGCTCGACGACACGCGTCACGTGCTGATTCATCTGACGCGTCGCCAGCAGGGGCTGTTCGTGCCGCGCGGCAACCCGAAGCAGGTCGGCGGGCTGGCCGATCTCGCCCGCCACGACATCCGCTTCGTCAATCGGCAGCCGGGGTCGGGCACGCGCATGCTGCTCGATCTCGCGTTGCGCGCGATCGGCATCGATCCCGAGCGTATCGACGGCTACGCGTCGGCCGAGCTCACGCACTCGGCGATCGCCGCGTTCGTCGCGAGCGGGATGGCCGATCTCGGCTTCGGCGTCGAGCCGGCCGCCCGTCATTTCGGGCTCGATTTCATCCCGGTCGTCGACGAGGACTACTACTTCGCGTGCGAACGCGCGCAGCTCGACTCGCGGCCGCTCGCCGGCGTGCTCGCCTTGCTGCGCGATGCACGTTTCGTCGAGCGCGTCGCGCATCTCGACGGCTACGATCCGGCGGCGTGCGGGACGCTGGCCGGTGTCGCGGAGGGCTTCGCCGGTACGGTCGCGGCCGGTACGCCGGACGGCAACGCACGGTAACGGGAATGCACGCGAGCCGCGCTGCAGCAGCGAGGGATTTGCGCTACGCTTGCCGCTTGATCAACGTTCCAACAAGCACGCCGTTCAGGCGTCATCCCGCCATGAAACTTTCCGTTCCCTTCGCCGCGGCAGCGTTGACCGCAGGGCTTCTCGTCGCTGTTTCGCCGTTTGCGCTTGCGCAGAATTCCCCGGGCGTGCCTGGCGGCATCCTGAGCGAACAGTTCCGCCTGAACGAGCATCCGCAGATGCCGTTCGCGGCGTCTGCGCCGTCGCAGAAATACCAGAGCGGCAAGAAGTCGGCATTGCGCCGCAAGGGCGATATGGGGGATCCGAACGGCTGCAACCTGAAGTGCCCGCTGGACACTCAATAAACCAAGGCAGACGCGCCGGGTCGTCGTCGACGCGTCTGTGCGGCCGTGCCGCCGTGCCGCGCCGATGCCGCGCGATTCTTTTCGAGCCCCGCAGGGCATGCTGCCTTGCGGGGCTCGTGCTTTATGGCCGGTCGTAGTCCAGTGCGATCGTGCGATGCCGGATCGGGTGCCTGTCGGGATTCTAGGGTTAACCCGTAATCCAGGAAGGATGTCTTCCTGAAACCTGCCTTATTCTTAAGCATCCGCCTACATAAACTTCGGTTTGTCAGCGATGAACGGGTGTTCACCGCGAAATCAGACAAATCTGGAGGTAGGTCATCATGAAGTCGCTCGTTCAAGCCGTTGTCGTTGCTGCCGCTCTCGTTGCTCCGGTCGTTTCGTTTGCGCAGTCCGGCTCGGCACTCACCCGCGCACAGGTTCGCGCCGAACTGGTTCAGCTCCAGCAGGCCGGTTACAACACCGCCCGCGGCGAAGATCCGCACTATCCGGAAGCGATCCAGGCCGCAACCGCGCGTGTTGCAGAACAGCAGCGCAGCGCGTTGGCCCAGGCGCAAGGCGCCGACGCCAGCGGCTACGGCGCGCAGGTGCAGGGCGCATCGGCAGCGGGCTCGCGTGCGATCGGCGTGCGTCCGGCCAGCGCGGAAGAAATGAAGTCGCTGTATCGCGGCAGCTAAGCTGCGCATTGCCTGGCGGGGCCACGCGGCCGGTGCGACGATGCATCGCGTCCGGTCGCGGTGCCGGGCAGGGCGTCGTCCGCTGCGCTCGAGCGCAGCGCGGACGGCGCCGAACCTCCGTCACCTCCTGTCGCCGGCGTATCGGTGGCATTCCGCCTGGCCCGCTCGGGGCCGGGCGCTTTTTCGGAGGGCGCGGGAGGTGGGCGCACTGGCAACAAAAAACCCCGCAGACTCGCGTCGTGCGGGGTTCGTGCGTCAAGCGCGGAATTTGGTGGAGGCGGCGGGAATCGAACCCGCGTCCAGAAGCGCTCCACGACTAGTTCTACATGTTTAGTTCAGTCATTTGATTTAACCGCAGCGACGCGGACGAACACGCTGCACTACGGCGATTCGCTAGGTTTTCGACCCTGGCGTCGCGACGCCGACAGGGCTTAACTGACGTAAATGACCTCTGGCGGTATTGCTACCGGTCTTGCGACACTAGCCCGTCAGTGAACTAGGCAGAGGACGGCGGCCGTTAGGCTGCCAGTGCGAACGTATCGTCGTTTGCAGTTACGATTTTCCCATTGATTAACGAGGTGACGGGTCCTCGACATGCCCTAGCCGCTTCACAACCCCTGTCGAAACCAGGTCGCCCCCGCGGATAAGATCAAACATTATAGCCCAACATCGCGCAACAGTTCGCGCAGTTCCTGCGTCGAGCCGACGAGATGCTGCGCCTGCCAGTCGGCCGGCGCGGCGCCGTCGCCGCAGTAGCCATAGGCAGCCGCGACGGTTGCCATCCCTGCCGCGCTGCCGGCCTGGATGTCGCGAAGATCGTCGCCGACATAGACGATGCGCTCGGGCGCGAGCGTCATCTGTCCGGCCGCGTGCAGCAGCGGGGCCGGATGCGGTTTCGAGTGCGGCGTTGTGTCGCCCCCGACGATGCAGGCCGCGCGCGGCGCAAGGCCGAGCAGGTCGGCGAGCGGCGCGGTGAGGCGCATCGCCTTGTTCGTGACGATGCCCCAGCGCACGCCGCGCGCATCGAGTTCGTCGAGCACGTCGCCGATGCCGGGGAACAGCACGGTGTGCACGCAGATGTCCGTCGCGTAATTGGTCAGGAACTCGTCGCGCATCGCTTCGTAGCCGGCCGATTGCGGGCCGATGCCGAATGCGCCGCCGAGCAGGCCGCGCGCGCCGGCCGATGCCAGCGGCCGCAGCACGTCGAGCGACGTTTCGGGCAGGCCGCGCACGCGCTGCATCTTGTTGACGGCGGCGGCGAGATCGGGCGCCGTGTCGGCGAGCGTGCCGTCGAGGTCGAACAGCACGGCATCGCAGTGCAGCAGGCGCGGCTCGTCGAGTGCGGGCCGCCCGGTCGAAAGGGAAGTCGTCATGCCGGTCGGAAGGTCACGCGCCGCGGCGGCACGCGACGAGATAGTTGATGTCGGTATCGTTCGACAGCGCGAAGCGCTTGCCGATCGGGTGATAGGTAATGCCCTTGATCTCCACGATATGCAGATCGGTCCCGCGCACGAAGCTCGCCAGTTCCGACGGGCGGATGAAGCGCGCGTAGTCGTGGGTGCCCTTCGGCAGCATCTGCGCGATGTACTCCGCACCGATCACTGCGAACAGGTAGGACTTCAGGTTGCGGTTCAGCGTGGAGAAGAACACCCAGCCGCCCGGCTTCACGAGCGTCGCGCACGCGGCGACGACGCCGGCCGGCGACGGGACGTGCTCGAGCATTTCCATGCACGTGACGACGTCATAGGTGCCCGGCTCGCGTTCGGCAATCGCTTCGGCGGCGATCGCCTCGTAATCGACCGTGATGCCGCTTTCGAGGCTGTGCAGGTCGGCCACGCCGAGCGCTTCGGTCGACAGGTCGATGCCTTTCACCTGCGCGCCGAGTCCGGCCATCGATTCGGACAGGATGCCGCCGCCGCAGCCGATATCGAGCGCGCGCTTGCCGGCGAGGTGCGCATGCGAATCGATCCAGCCGAGCCGGACCGGGTTCAGGTCGTGCAGGGGCTTGAATTCGGCGTTCGGATCCCACCACCGATGGGCGAGGTCGCTGAATTTCTGGAGTTCGTGCGGATCGGCGTTGGTCATGTCGGCAAACGGGCTACGGAAGGAGGGCGGTGCTGCGGTTCGTCAGACCCGAGTATATAAGAAGCGGACGAGCGGCGAAGCGGCGAGCGCCCGGACGGGCATCAAAGAAAAAGCCCCGCCGGAGCGGGGCTTTGAAGCAGTCGAAAACCGCGGCTTACTGTGCCGGAACGGTCGTCTTCTGGACTTCTTGCGTACCGACCACTTCGACTTCCACGCGGCGGTCCGGTGCGAGGCAGGCGATCAGTTGCTTGCGGTTCTTCTGGTTGCAGCCCGTCGTGACCGGGTTGCGCTTGCCCTTGCCTTCCGTGTAGATCTTGTTGGCCGGGACACCCTTGCTGACCAGGTACGACTTGACGGCTTGCGCGCGGCGCAGCGACAGGCGGTCGTTGTACTTGTCCGAACCGATGCGGTCCGTGTAGCCCGTAGCGACGACCACTTCCGTGTTCATGCCCTGGATCTTCGAAGCCAGTTCGTCCAGCTTTTGCTTGCCCAGCGGCTTGAGCGTTGCCTTGTCGAAGTCGAACAGTGCGTCGGCTTGATACGTGATCTTCTGGCTCGTGATTGCCGGAGCGACCGGTGCGACCGGAGCCGGAGCCGGTGCCTGGGCGACCAGTGCGCCATCGCACTTCGCGTTGGCGGTGGCCGGCGTCCAGAACGCGTCACGCCAGCAGAGCTCGTTCGTGCCGTTCATCCACACCCATTCGCCCGTGCCGTTCACCCAGTTGTCGTTGACGGCTTGACGCGACGCCGGCACCGACTGTGCCGAAGCGGATGCAGCCATAACTGCGGTAGCTGCAATGAACGCGAGCTTTGAAAGTTTATTCATATTTCTCCTCTCGAAATTGAGATTACCGCAGGTTTACTGCGAGCCTGTTGACGGTGACAAGTCATACATTGCTCGAAGTATAACATTGGTGCGGCACAAAAAACGCGGCACCGCTCTGTGTAGACTTCGAGCAGCGTCTAACTTTCAGTGCGTTGGCATTTTGCCATATCGTTCCCTTCCTACGAAAAAAAATCCTCCCCACCCTAAGATCGCTTCAACTTTGTGGTGCATGCGCAACACCGGCCTGCCGTAACTTTTAGAGATTGTCAAGAGTGGGTCCGCGAAATTGCGCGAAAGGCCGCAAATGTTTACCCGCGTGCGCGACTCGGATCCGCGCGGCCCCCGAGCCGCCTGAAGGGGCGCGATCGCGGCCGGTTCGCGGTGCCGCTGCCGTGGTCGCGATTTTTGCTGTTTACATATAGAGGGGGTGGCGAATCGGCGGCTGATGGGCGCATGTTAGAATCTCGCGTTGCGTTGCGCATGCAGCGCCCACGCGAAAGGCGTTCGCCGTCTTCGCTCCGAAACGATACGGATACATGGATCAATTCGCCAAAGAGACCCTGCCCACCTCCCTAGAGGAGGAAATGCGCCGTTCGTATCTCGATTACGCGATGAGCGTGATCGTCGGACGTGCCCTTCCGGATGTCCGCGATGGCCTGAAACCCGTGCACCGGCGCGTATTGTTCGCGATGCACGAACTGAACAACGACTGGAACCGCGCGTACAAGAAATCGGCGCGTATCGTCGGTGACGTGATCGGTAAGTATCACCCTCACGGCGATACCGCGGTGTATGACACGATCGTGCGGATGGCGCAGGACTTCTCGCTGCGCTACATGCTGATCGACGGGCAGGGCAACTTCGGCTCGATCGACGGCGACAACGCCGCGGCGATGCGTTACACCGAAATTCGCATGGCGAAGATCGGTCACGAGCTGCTCGCCGACATCGACAAGGAAACGGTCGACTTCGAGCCGAACTACGACGGCAACGAGATGCAGCCGTCGGTCCTGCCGTCGCGCATCCCGAACCTGCTGATCAACGGCTCGTCGGGCATTGCGGTCGGCATGGCGACCAACATCCCGCCGCACAACCTGAACGAAGTCGTCGACGCGTGCCAGCACCTGCTGGGCAACCCGGAAGCGACGATCGACGAGCTGATCGAGATCATCCCGGCGCCGGACTTCCCGACGGCCGGCATCATCTACGGCGTCGCCGGCGTGCGCGACGGCTACCGCACCGGGCGCGGCCGCGTCGTGATGCGCGCGGCCACGCACTTCGAGGAGATCGACCGCGGCCAGCGGATGGCGATCATCGTCGACGAGCTGCCGTACCAGGTGAACAAGCGCTCGCTGCTCGAGCGCATTGCCGAGCTCGTCAACGAGAAGAAGCTCGAGGGCATCTCCGACATCCGCGACGAGTCCGACAAGAGCGGCATGCGCGTCGTGATCGAGCTGAAGCGCGGCGAAGTGCCCGAAGTGGTGCTGAACAACCTGTACAAGGCGACGCAGCTGCAGGACACGTTCGGCATGAACATGGTCGCGCTGGTCGACGGCCAGCCGAAACTGCTGAACCTGAAGGAAATCCTGCAGTGCTTCCTGTCGCATCGACGCGAAGTGCTGACGCGCCGCACGATCTACGAACTGCGCAAGGCCCGCGAACGCGGCCACGTGCTCGAAGGTCTCGCGGTCGCGCTCGCGAACATCGACGAGTTCATCGCGATCATCAAGGCCGCGCCGACGCCGCCGATCGCGAAGCAGGAACTGATGGCGAAGCCGTGGGATTCGTCGCTCGTGCGCGAGATGCTGACGCGCGCCGAGACCGAGAACGCATCCGCGGGCGGCCGCTCCGCGTACCGTCCGGAAGGCCTGAACCCGGCGTTCGGGATGCAGACCGACGGGCTGTACCGTCTGTCCGACACGCAGGCGCAGGAAATCCTGCAGATGCGTCTGCAGCGCCTGACCGGTCTCGAGCAGGACAAGATCATCGGCGAGTACCGCGAAGTGATGGCGCAGATCGCCGACCTGCTGGACATCCTCGCGCGCCCGGAGCGGATCACGACGATGATCGGCGAAGAGCTGACGTCGGTGAAGGCCGAATTCGGCGACGCGCGCCGCTCGAAGATCGAGCTGAACGCGACCGAGCTGAATACCGAAGACCTGATCACGCCGCAGGACATGGTCGTCACGATGTCGCACGCGGGCTACGTGAAGTCGCAGCCGCTGTCCGAGTATCGCGCGCAGAAGCGCGGCGGTCGCGGCAAGCAGGCGACGCAGATGAAGGAAGACGACTGGATCGAGACGCTGTTCATCGCGAACACGCACGATTACATCCTGTGCTTCTCGAACCGCGGCCGCGTGTACTGGGTCAAGGTCTATGAAGTGCCGCAAGGCTCGCGCAACTCGCGCGGCCGTCCGATCGTCAACATGTTCCCGCTGCAGGAAGGCGAGAAGATCAACGTCGTGCTGCCGGTCAAGGAGTTCTCGGCCGACAAGTTCGTGTTCATGGCGACGTCGCTCGGCACCGTGAAGAAGACGCCGCTCGAGGCATTCAGCCGCCCGATGAAGAAGGGCATCATCGCGGTCGGCCTCGACGAGGGCGATTACCTGATCGGCGCGTCGATCACCGACGGCGCGCACGACGTGATGCTGTTCTCTGACGCAGGCAAGGCCGTGCGCTTCGACGAGAACGACGTGCGCCCGATGGGCCGGGAAGCGCGCGGCGTGCGCGGCATGCAGCTCGAGGACGGGCAGCAGGTCATCGCGCTGCTGGTTGCCGGCAGCGAGGAGCAGACCGTGCTCACCGCGACCGAAAACGGCTACGGCAAGCGCACGCCGATCACCGAGTACACGCGTCACGGCCGCGGCACGAAGGGGATGATCGCGATCCAGACGTCCGAGCGCAACGGCAAGGTCGTCGCCGCGACGCTCGTCGACGCCGAGGATCAGATCATGCTGATCACGACCGCCGGCGTGTTGATCCGGACGCGTGTGTCCGAGATTCGCGAAATGGGGCGCGCCACGCAAGGTGTTACACTCATCAGTCTCGATGAGGGTACCAAGCTCTCCGGCCTGCAGCAGATCGCGGAAGCCGAAGAGGGCGATGGCGAGGCCGACGAGGCGTCGGACGGCGAAGCCTGAAGAACGGATGAGACTCGAGCCGCCGCGGGCGAAAAGCGCCGCGGTCGGCGAGCAACCATTCATATTTCCAAAAGGGAGTGATGATGCAAAAGCAATTCAAGCAACTGGTTCTGCTGGCTGCACTGGTGCCGACGTTCGCGATGGCGCAAGCGCTGTCGAATTCCGCACCGGCTGCGACCGCGGCAGCTGCGCCGATCGACGCCGACAAGAAGGCAGCGATCAAGGATCTGCTCGACGCGATCGACGCGCCGAAGCTCGTGTCGGCTATCGGCAACAGCGCCGAGATGCAGGCAAAGCAGCTCGTGCCGGCGATCCTGTCGGACGCGCTGTCGGAAAACAAGTCGCTGAACGACAAGCAGAAGCAGGCTGCCGTGCCGACGCTGCAGAAGAACGCAGTGCCGAAGCTGGTTGACGGCGCGGGCAAGGTGTTCGGCTCGCAGCAGTTCCAGAACGATGCGATGTCGGCTCAGTACGACGCCTATGCGAAGTACTACAGCACGTCGGAGATCAAGGATCTGACGACGTTCTACAAGAGCCCGACGGGCCGCAAGTTCATCCAGGTTCAGGATCAGGTCGGCCGCGACGTGGTCAACGGCCTGATGCAGAAGTACATGCCGCAAGCGATCCAGGCGACGCGCGCGCAGGCTGACAAGGAAGTCGCGGCAGTCAAGCCGGGCAAGTAAGCTGTCCGGGCACGCCGCCCGGCCGTCCGGCCGGGTTTGGCGGGAGCCTGATGACAGTGCGATAATGGCCGTTTGCGCGCGAGCGCAAGCGGCCATTTCTTTTCAGGCGCGGTTCTTTCTGCCGGCGGCAAGCCGGTCGCAAGCCGGTCGCGTCCCTCCCGAGGTTTTCACGATGCGCGTCTTTAATTTCTCCGCCGGTCCTGCGGCGCTCCCCGAGGAAGTGCTGCGGCAGGCCGCCGACGAAATGCTCGACTGGCACGGCAGCGGCATGAGCGTGATGGAGATGAGCCATCGCGGCAAGGAATTCATGTCGATCCACGAGGCGGCGCTGACCGACCTGCGCGAACTGCTCGATGTGCCGGCCAGCCACCGGATCCTGTTCCTGCAGGGCGGCGGCATCGGCGCGAACGCGACCGTGCCGATGAACCTGCTCGGCTCGCGCAAGACCGCCGACTTCGTCGTGACGGGCTCGTGGTCGCAGAAGTCGTTCAACGAAGCGAAGAAATACGGCACGCCGCATCTGGCCGCCTCCGGCAAGACGGCCGACGGTTTCACGCGCGCGCCTGCCCGTGCCGAGTGGCAGCTGTCGGACGATCCGGCCTACGTGCATCTGTGCACGAACGAGACGATCGACGGCGTCGAGACGTTCGAGATTCCCGACCTCGGCGACGTGCCGCTCGTCGCCGATGTCTCGTCGCACATCCTGTCGCGCCCGATGGACGTCGCGAAGTACGGCGTGCTGTTCGGCGGCGCGCAGAAGAACATCGGGATAGCCGGCGTGACGGTCGTGATCGTGCGCGAGGATCTGCTCGATCGCGCGCTGTCGATCTGCCCGTCCGCATTCGAATGGAAAACCGTCGCCGAGAACAACTCGCTGTACAACACGCCGCCCACCTATGCGATCTACGTCGCGGGCCTCGTGTTCCAGTGGCTGAAGCGGCAGGGCGGCCTCGAGGCGATCGAGGCCCGCAATATCGAGAAGGCGAAGCTGCTCTACGACACGATCGATGCGAGCAGCTTCTATCTGAACAAGGTCGAGCCGGCGGCGCGTTCGCGGATGAACGTGCCCTTTTTCCTGGCCGACGAAACGCGCAATGAAGACTTCCTTGCCGGCGCAAAGGCGCGCGGGTTGCTGCAGCTGAAGGGCCACAAGTCCGTCGGCGGCATGCGGGCGTCGATCTACAACGCGGTGCCGCTCGAGGGCGTGCAAGCGCTCGTCGAGTACATGAAGGACTTCGAACGGCGCGGCGCCTGAGCGCAGCGCTGTTCAAACAGCACGGCAACTACGCATGGACGACGAACTGAATTCCCGCCTGAAACCGCTGCGCGACCGCATCGACGCGATCGACGCGCAGCTGATCGCGCTCCTCAACCAGCGCGCCGCGGTGGCGCTCGAGGTGGGCGAGGTCAAGAAGCACTTCAATGCGCCGGTGTTCCGGCCGGAACGCGAACTGCAGGTGATCGCGCGCCTGCAGGACATGAGCGCGGGGCCGCTCGCGAGCGAGCACATCAGCGCCATCTGGCGCGAGATCATGGCCGCGAGCCGCGCGCTCGAGCAGACGATCCACGTCGCGTTCCTCGGGCCGGTCGGCACGTACAGCGAACAGGCGATGTTCGAGTATTTCGGCCAGTCGATCGAAGGGCTGCCGTGTCCGTCGATCGACGAGGTGTTCCGCTCGGTCGAGGCGGGCGCGTCCGCATTCGGCATCGCGCCGGTCGAGAATTCGACCGAAGGCGCGGTGTCGCGCACGCTCGACCTGCTGCTGCAGACGCAGTTGCTGATCAGCGGCGAACTCGCGCTGCCGATCCATCACAACCTGCTCACGCAGAGCGGCACGCTCGACGGCGTGAAGCGCGTCTGCGCGCATGCGCAGGCACTCGCGCAATGCCAGCAGTGGCTCGCCGCGAACGCACCGCAGCTCGAGCGGCAAGCAGTGTCGAGCAACGCGGAGGCCGCGCGTCTCGCGGCGGCCGACCCGAGCGTCGCGGCGATCGCGGGCGACCGCGCGGCCGCGCACTACGGGCTGCAGATCGCGTTCTCGCTGATCCAGGACGATCCGCACAACCGCACGCGCTTCGTGATCATCGGCAAGCAGCCGGCCGGACCGAGCGGTCACGACCAGACCTCGCTGATCGTGTCGGTGAAGAACGAGCCGGGCGCGGTGTTCAAGCTGCTCGAACCGCTCGCGCGGCACGGGGTGTCGATGACCCGCTTCGAATCGCGCCCGGCGCGCGTCGGCACGTGGGAGTATTACTTCTACATCGACATCGAAGGGCACCGGGACGAGCCAGCCGTGGCCGCCGCGCTCGCGGAGCTCGGCCAGAAGGCCGCGTTCCTGAAGGTACTCGGTTCGTATCCGCGCGCGCGCTGACGCGCAGCGGCCCGTCGCCTGCACCGCGCAGGCGGCGCGGCGAAGCGGGCAGGGCAGGCCGGGCGGCGCTGCCCAAGGCGGGCTCGGGAGGTATCCGGTGCAGGTCGTGCCGGGTGCGGGCCCGTTGCCCGGAATCTGGACTTCCGCGCGCGGGCATCGTTCCGCGCGCGTCACTTGGCTCTTGTCGTGTCAGGCTTTGCATTCAACAAACTGGTCATCTTCGGCGTCGGCCTGATCGGCGGATCGCTGGCGCGCGCGCTGCGCGAGCGCGCACCGGGCGGCGCGGGCGAAGTCGTCGGCGTCGGCCGTTCCCGTGCGTCAGTCGAGCGCGCGCTCGCGCTCGGCGTGATCGATCGCGCGGCGGCGCTCGACGACGATGCGCAACTGCGCGACGCGCTTGCCGGCGCCGATCTCGTGCTGCTGGCCGCGCCCGTCGCGCAAACGGGCCCGTTGCTCGCGCGCATCGCGCCGTGGCTCGAGGCCGCGACGCTCGTCACCGACGCGGGCAGCACCAAGTCCGATGTCGTCGCGGCGGCGCGCGAGGTGCTCGGTGCGCGGATCGCGCAATTCGTGCCGGGCCACCCGATCGCCGGGCGCGAGTCGAGCGGTGTCGAGGCCGCGCTGCCGGATCTGTACGTCGGCCGCAACGTCGTGCTGTGCCCGCTGCCGGAGAACGCACCCGACGCGGTCGCGCGGATCGACGCGATGTGGCGGGCGACCGGCGCCGACGTGCGCACGATGAGCACGGCGCAGCACGATCGCGTGTTCGCGTCGATCAGCCATCTGCCGCACGTGCTGTCGTTCGCGCTCGTCGAGCAGATCCTCGGCGAGACGGATGCCGAACTGAAATTCTCGTATGCGGCGGGCGGCTTCCGCGACTTCACGCGGATCGCGGCGTCGAGCCCGGAAATGTGGCGCGACGTGTGTGTCGCGAATCGCGCGGCGCTGCTCGACGAGCTCGACGGCTACACGCGCGTGCTCGCCCGGCTGCGTGCGGCGATCGACGCCGGCGACGGCGCGGCGCTCGAAGCCGTGTTCACGCGCTCGCGCGCGGCCCGCAAGGCATGGCAGGAACGCGGCGCTCAGCCCGCTGCCGAACCGGTCAAGAAATAACAGGAAACAGGACGATTCCCATGGACTATCTCGATCTCGGCCCGTATTCCAGTGCGTCGGGCACCGTGCGCCTGCCCGGCTCGAAGAGCATCTCGAACCGTGTGCTGCTGCTTGCGGCGCTTGCCGAAGGCGATACGACGATCACCAACCTGCTGGATTCCGACGACACCCGCGTGATGCTCGATGCACTCGGCAAGCTCGGCGTGAAGCTCGCGCGCGAGGGCGACACCTGTGTCGTCACCGGCACGCGCGGCGCGTTCACCGCGAAGACCGCCGACCTGTTCCTCGGCAACGCGGGCACCGCGGTGCGACCGTTGACGGCGGCGCTCGCGGTCAATGGCGGCGACTATCGCGTGCATGGCGTGCCGCGCATGCACGAGCGGCCGATCGGCGATCTCGTCGACGGCCTGCGGCAGATCGGCGCGCAGATCGACTACGAGCAGAACGACGGTTTTCCGCCGCTTCGGATCAAGCCTGCGGCGATCGCGGTCGACGCGCCGATCCGCGTGCGCGGCGACGTGTCGAGCCAGTTTCTCACCGCGCTGCTGATGACGCTGCCGCTCGTGAAGGCGAAGGACGGCAGGATCGTCGTCGAAGTCGACGGCGAACTGATCTCGAAGCCGTACATCGACATCACGATCCGGCTGATGGAGCGCTTCGGCGTGACCATCGAGCGCGACGGCTGGCAGCGCTTCGTCGTGCCGGCCGGCGTCCGCTACCGTTCGCCGGGGCGCATCATGGTCGAGGGCGATGCGTCGTCGGCCTCGTATTTCCTCGCGGCCGGCGCGCTCGGCGGCGGCCCGCTGCGCGTCGAGGGCGTAGGGCGCGCGAGCATCCAGGGCGACGTCGGCTTTGCGAATGCGCTGATGCAGATGGGCGCGAACGTATCGATGGGCGACGACTGGATCGAGGTGCGCGGCATCGGCCACGACCATGGCAAGCTCGAGCCGATCGACATGGACTTCAACCTGATTCCCGACGCGGCGATGACCATCGCGGTCGCGGCGCTGTTCGCGAGCGGCACGAGCACGCTGCGCAACATCGCGAGCTGGCGCGTGAAGGAAACCGACCGCATCGCCGCGATGGCGACCGAGTTGCGCAAGGTCGGCGCAATCGTCGAGGAAGGCCCCGACTATCTGGTCGTCACGCCGCCGCAACAACTCACGCCGAACGCCGCGATCGACACGTACGACGATCACCGGATGGCGATGTGCTTCTCGCTCGTCAGTCTGGGCGGCGTGCCCGTGCGAATCAACGATCCGAAGTGCGTCGGCAAGACGTTCCCCGACTATTTCGACCGCTTCGCCGCGCTCGCCAAGGCCTGACCCACCGTACCGATGAAATCCACCCGACCCTTTCACCCGACCCCCGTCATCACGATCGACGGTCCGACCGCTTCCGGCAAGGGGACCGTCGCCGCGCTCGTCGCCGCGCATCTCGGCTTCCACCTGCTCGACAGCGGCGCGCTGTATCGTCTCGCCGCGCTCGCGAGCGTACGCTACGGCATCGCGGCGGAGGACATCGACGCGCTCGTGAAGCTGATCGACGATCTTCACATCACGTTTCGCGAAGGCTGCGCGCAGCTCGACGGCGTCGACGTGTCGAACGACATCCGCGCCGAAGCGGTCGGCAACCGCGCGTCGGCGATTGCCGTGCACGGGCCGGTGCGTACCGCGCTGGTCGCGCGCCAGCGCGCATTCCGCAAGACGCCGGGCCTCGTCGCCGACGGGCGCGACATGGGCACCGTGATCTTCCCGGACGCCGTGCTGAAGGTGTTTCTGACGGCCAGCGCCGAGGCGCGCGCGGCCAGACGGCATAAGCAATTGATGCAAAAAGGTTTTTCTGCTAATATAGATGACTTGCTCCGGGATCTTCGTGAACGTGACGCGCGCGACAGCAATCGCGCCGCCGCGCCGCTGAGGCCCGCGGCAGATGCCAAGCTGCTCGATACGTCGGCGCTTTCGGTCGATGAAGCGGTCGACCAGGTGCTGCAGTGGTACCGGGCGCTCGGCCAGCCCGCCTGAGAAGGCGGGCGGCAGTAGGTGCGTCGCGCGGGCAGCGCGGAGCGTGTTTCGAACCCTTAACCCCGTATGGACCTCGATCTGGCCCTTTCAGCCTGCCATTCCGGCCGGCGTGGCACAGCGAGCCATGCACAATCAGATTTTTATGTCCGACCTGCAAACCTCCACCCCGAATACCGAATCCTTTGCGGCTCTGTTCGAAGAGTCGCTGACCCGTCAAGACATGCGCGCCGGCGAAGTGATTTCCGCCGAAGTCGTGCGCGTCGACCACAACTTCGTGGTCGTCAATGCAGGCCTGAAGTCCGAGGCTTACATTCCGATCGAGGAATTCCTGAACGATCAGGGCGAGGTTGAGGTGCAGTCGGGCGATTTCGTGTCCGTCGCGATCGACGCACTCGAAAACGGCTACGGCGACACGATCCTGTCGCGCGACAAGGCGAAGCGCCTTGCATCGTGGCTGTCGCTGGAAAAGGCCCTCGACAACAACGAACTCGTCACCGGCACGATCACCGGCAAGGTGAAGGGCGGCATGACCGTGATGGTCAACGGCATCCGCGCGTTCCTGCCGGGTTCGCTGGTCGACACGCGTCCGGTCAAGGACACGACCCCGTACGAAGGCAAGACGCTCGAGTTCCGCGTGATCAAGCTCGATCGCAAGCGTAACAACGTCGTGCTGTCGCGTCGTGCAGTGATCGAAGCAACGCAAGGCGAAGAGCGCGCGAAGCTGCTCGAGACGCTGAAGGAAGGCGCGATCGTCAACGGCGTGGTCAAGAACATCACCGACTACGGCGCGTTCGTCGACCTCGGCGGCATCGACGGCCTGCTGCACATCACCGACATCGCATGGCGTCGCGTGCGTCACCCGAGCGAAGTCCTGTCGGTTGGCCAGGAAGTCACCGCGAAGATCCTCAAGTTCGACCAAGAGAAGAACCGCGTCTCGCTGGGCATCAAGCAACTGGGCGACGATCCGTGGGAAGGCATCTCGCGCCGTTACCCGTCGGGCACGCGCCTGTTCGGCAAGGTCACGAACATCACCGACTACGGCGCATTCGTCGAAGTGGAATCGGGCATCGAAGGCCTCGTCCACGTGTCGGAAATGGACTGGACCAACAAGAACGTTGCACCGTCGAAGGTTGTCCAGCTGGGCGACGAAGTCGAAGTCATGGTCCTCGAGATCGACGAAGACCGTCGTCGTATCAGCCTCGGCATGAAGCAGTGCAAGCCGAATCCGTGGGATGACTTCAGCCGCAACTTCAAGAAGGGCGACAAGATCACGGGCGCAATCAAGTCGATCACCGACTTCGGCGTGTTCATCGGTCTGCCGGGCGGCATCGACGGCCTGGTCCACCTGTCGGACCTGTCGTGGAGCGAAGCCGGCGAAGAAGCCGTTCGCAAGTACAAGAAGGGCGACGAAGTCGAAGCGATCGTGCTCGGTATCGACGTCGAGAAGGAGCGTATTTCGCTCGGCATCAAGCAGCTCGAAGGCGACCCGTTCAGCAACTACGTTGCAATGAACGACAAGGGTTCGATCGTCGACGGCGTGGTGAAGTCGGTCGATGCGAAGGGCGCTGTCATCACGCTGACGGGCGACATCGAAGGCTACCTGCGTGCATCGGAAATCTCGCAGGATCGCGTCGAAGACGCACGCAACGTGCTGAAGGAAGGCGACAAGGTCAACGCGATGGTGATCAACATCGATCGCAAGTCGCGTGGCATCAACCTGTCGATCAAGGCGAAGGATTCGGCTGAACAACAGGAAGCGATCCGCGGCCTGCAGTCGGACACCAGCGCTGCTGCGACCGGTACGACCAACCTCGGCGCGCTGCTGAAGGCGAAGCTCGACGGCCAGAACCAGTAAGCCTCACGAGGTCTGCTGAAGTATGACCAAATCCGAGTTGGTCGCGCAGCTGGCACTGCGATTTCCGCAACTTGTCCTCAAGGATGCGGATTTCGCGGTGAAAACGATGCTCGATGCGATGTCCGACGCCTTGGCGAAAGGGCATCGCATCGAAATTCGGGGTTTCGGCAGCTTCGGCCTCAACCGTCGCCCGGCGCGCGTCGGACGCAACCCGAAGTCGGGGGAGAAGGTGCAGGTGCCCGAGAAGTTCGTGCCTCACTTCAAGCCCGGCAAGGAATTGCGTGAACGCGTCGACGGCCGCGCCGGCGAGCCGCTGAAAGCTGATGATCCGGACGACGAACGTTGAACGTCGTTCGGCTTGCCCGGAATCCGTCCGGCGAAGGCTGAAGAAAAAAGCGCCCCTTGCGGGCGCTTTTTTCATTTCCGGCTGCCGTGCGGCAATGCGCATCCGCAGGATGTGCGGTGACGCGGAAACGCTTCCTTTACAATACGGGTCGATTCGGCGCCGCGAAGGGGAGTCGCGCGCCGCGGCAAACCTCAACAAAGAGAGGGCTACATGAAGTTTATCGTCTGGCTGATCCGGGTATTGGTGTTCGTGCTGCTGCTGGTGCTCGCACTGGCCAATACGCAAACCGCGACGCTGAATTTCGTTGCCGGCTACGCATGGCAAGCGCCGCTGATCCTGATCGGCCTCGCGTTCTTCGTCGTCGGGCTGCTGGCCGGCCTGCTGTCGGCACTGCCGGCGATGTTCCGCCTGCGCCTCGAGAACGGGCGCCTGAAGCGCGATCTGCGTGCGGCGCGCGAAACCCCGGCCATCGTCGACCAGCCGCCGATGCCGCCCGTCATTTAACACGGACGCCGCGCGACTCCCGCGCGGTTTTCGTCTCTGCTTCGATATTTCGCATGGATCTGGATTTCTGGTGGTTGCTCGCGATTCCGGTGGCGTTCGCGCTCGGCTGGGCGGCGTCACGCTATGACCTGAAGAACCTCCTGTCGGAGAGCGCCAACCTGCCGCGATCGTATTTCCGCGGCCTGAACTTTCTGTTGAACGAACAACCGGACAAGGCGATCGACGCGTTCATCGAGGTCGCGAAACTCGACCCCGAGACGGTCGAGCTGCACTTCGCGCTCGGTAACCTGTTCCGCCGTCGCGGCGAAACGGACCGTGCGATCCGCGTGCACCAGAATCTGCTGAGCCGCACGGACCTGCCGGTCAACGAGCGCGACCATGCGCTGTACGAACTCGGCCAGGATTTCCTGAAGGCCGGCCTGCTCGATCGTGCCGAGGAGGCCTTCCACCGGCTCGCCGACGGCGACTACGCGCTGGGCGCGCAGCGGGCGCTGCTGACGATCTACGAGATCGAGAAGGACTGGAACAAGTCGATCGACACCGCGAAGCGCATCGAATCGATGAGCGACAAGCCGCTCGGCACCGAAATAGCGCAGTTCCACTGCGAACTCGCGCAGGACGCGCTGCAACGCAAGAACGCCACTGCCGCGGCCGACCAGTTGAAGCTCGCGCTTGCCGCGAACCCGCAGAACGTCCGCGCGACGATCCTGTCCGGTGATGCCGCGCAGGCGGCGGGCGATCACGCGGCCGCGATCGAGCACTGGAAGCGCGTCGAGGCGCAAAATCCCGCTTATCTGCCGCTCGTCGCCGACAAGCTGATGAAGGCCTATGTCGCGCTCGACAAGCCGGTCGAGGGCGCCGAGCTGCTGATGGGCTACGTCGATCGCTATCCGTCGAACGACCTGCTCGATACTGCGTATCAGCACATCGCCGGGTTGCGCGGCCAGGACGCGGCGCATACGCTCGCGCGCACGCAGATGGAGAAGTCGCCGAACCTGTCGGGCATGCTGCACCTGCTCGATGCGCAGATCGCGGCCGCCGACGAGCCGCGCCGTAAGGAACTTGAAATGATGCGCGCGCTGATCAAGCAGCGCACCAAAAATCTGCCACGCTATACGTGCCAGAATTGCGGTTTCCGGGCACGGCTCTTCTACTGGCAGTGCCCCGGATGCAGCGGCTGGGAAACCTATGCGCCGCGCCGCGTCGAACCTGCGATGCCGGGTTGATCCCGGGGCGCGGCGCCGACGCACTGCGGTTCCCGCCGGGTCCGGCCCGGCGGGCAAGTTAGTCAATTACCGGGACGTACCGGAACATCTATGAAAATCACCATCATCGGCACCGGCTATGTCGGTCTTGTCACAGGCTCCTGCCTCGCCGAGATCGGCCACGACGTCTTCTGTCTGGATGTCGATCCGCGCAAGATCGAGATCCTGAACAACGGCGGGATGCCGATTCACGAACCGGGCCTGCTGGACATCATCGCGCGCAATCGCGCGGCAGGGCGTCTGCGCTTCTCGACGGACATCGAGGCGAGCGTCGCGCACGGCGAGATCCAGTTCATCGCCGTCGGCACGCCGCCCGACGAGGACGGTTCGGCCGACCTGCAATACGTGCTCGAGGCCGCGCGCAACATCGGTCGTTACATGACCGGTTTCAAGGTGATCGTCGACAAGTCGACGGTGCCGGTCGGCACCGCGCAGCGCGTGCGCGCGGTGGTCGACGAGGCGCTCGGCGCCCGCGGGCTTGCGGGCAGCGTCGCGCACCGTTTCTCGGTCGTATCGAATCCGGAATTCCTGAAGGAAGGCGCGGCAGTCGAGGACTTCATGCGCCCGGACCGGATCGTCATCGGCGTCGACGACGACGAGACGGGCACGGTGGCGCGCGAGAGGATGAAGAAGCTGTACGCGCCGTTCAACCGCAATCACGAGCGCACGATCTACATGGACGTGCGTTCGGCGGAATTCGCGAAATATGCGGCGAATGCGATGCTCGCGACCCGCATCTCGTTCATGAACGAGATGTCGAATCTCGCCGACAAGGTCGGTGCTGACATCGAAGCCGTGCGCCGCGGGATCGGTTCCGATCCGCGCATCGGCTATCACTTCCTGTACGCGGGCGTCGGCTACGGCGGCTCGTGCTTCCCGAAGGACGTGCAGGCGCTGATCCGCACCGCCGGCGAGAACGGCCAGCCGCTGCGCATCCTGGAGGCCGTCGAAGCGGCCAACTCCGCACAGAAGGACGTGCTGATCGGCAAGATCGAGCAGCGCTTCGGCGCGGACCTGACCGGTCGCGAATTCGCGGTCTGGGGCCTCGCGTTCAAGCCGAATACGGACGACATGCGCGAGGCGCCGAGCCGTCGGCTGATCGCCGCGCTGCTCGGGCGTGGCGCGATCGTGCGCGCGTACGATCCCGTCGCGATCGACGAGGCGCGCCGCGTGTTCGCGCTCGATCTCGGCGAGGCTTCCGACGCGCTTGCGCGTCTGCATTTCGTCGATACCCAGGACGCGGCCGTGAGCGCCGCGGATGCGCTCGTGATCGTCACCGAGTGGAAGGAATTCCGGAGCCCGGATTTCACGCGCCTGAAGGCCGAACTGAAGGCGCCGGTGATCTTCGACGGGCGCAACCTGTACGAACCGGACGCGATGGCCGAACTCGGCTTCGACTACCATGCGATCGGGCGTCCGCACGTCGATCCGCAGTCCCCCTCCCGTGGATGAGCGCACGATGACGACCCTTCGCGAAGTGGTGCCGGTCCCGCGCGCGCAGCTCGCGCGTTCGCGTGTGCTCGTGGTCGGCGACGTGATGCTCGACCGCTACTGGTTCGGCAACGTCGACCGTATTTCGCCGGAAGCGCCGGTGCCCGTCGTGCACGTGCAGCGCCAGGAAGAGCGGCTCGGCGGCGCGGCCAACGTCGCGCGCAACGCCGTGACGCTCGGCGCCCAGGCCGGGCTGCTGTGCGTGGTCGGCTGCGACGAACCCGGTGAGCGGATCGTCGAGCTGCTCGGCAGCAGTGGCGTCACGCCCCATCTCGAGCGCGACGCGGCGCTGCCGACGACCATCAAGCTGCGCGTGCTTGCGCGCCAGCAGCAGCTGCTGCGCGTCGATTTCGAAGCGATGCCGACGCACGAGGTGCTGCTCGCCGGGCTCGCGCGGTTCGACGCGCTGCTGCCGCAGCACGACATCGTGCTGATGTCGGATTACGCGAAAGGCGGGCTGACGCACGTGACGACGATGATCGAGAAGGCGCGCGCGGCCGGCAAGCCGGTGCTCGTCGATCCGAAGGGCGGCGACTGGGCGCGCTATCGCGGCGCCTCGCTGATCACGCCGAACCGCGCGGAGTTGCGCGAAGTCGTCGGTCAGTGGCATTCGGAAGACGACCTTCGCGCGCGCGTCGCGAAGCTGCGCGCGGAACTCGATCTCGATGCGTTGCTGCTCACGCGTTCGGAAGAGGGGATGACGCTCTTTTCCGCCGCGGGCGAACTGCACGCGCCGGCGCTCGCGCGCGAGGTGTACGACGTGTCGGGGGCGGGCGATACCGTGATCGCGACCGTCGCGACGATGCTCGGCGCAGGCGTGCCGCTCGTCGACGCCGTCGTGCTGGCGAACCGTGCCGCGGGTATCGTGGTCGGCAAGCTCGGCACGGCGACCGTCGGCTACGACGAACTGTTTCACTGAGCGCATCGGGCGGCGCACGCGCCGGCCGGACGGCTCCCATTTTTCAGGCAGGACGACCATGACCATCATCGTCACCGGCGCAGCCGGTTTTATCGGCGCGAACATCGTCAAGGCGCTCAACGAGCGTGGCGAGTCGCGCATCATCGCGGTCGACAATCTGACGCGCGCGGAAAAGTTCCGCAATCTCGTCGATTGCGAGATCGACGACTATCTCGACAAGACGGAATTCGTCGAACGCTTCGCACGCGGCGATTTCGGCAAGGTACGCGCGGTGTTCCACGAAGGCGCCTGTTCGGACACGATGGAAACCGACGGCCGCTACATGATGGACAACAACTTCCGCTACAGCCGCGCGGTGCTCGATGCGTGCCTCGCGCAGGGCGCGCAGTTCCTGTACGCGTCGTCTGCGGCGACCTACGGCGGCTCGACGCGCTTCGTCGAGGAGCGCGAGGTCGAGGCGCCGCTGAACGTCTACGGCTATTCGAAGTTCCTGTTCGACCAGGTGATCCGGCGCGTGCTGCCGAGCGCGAAGAGCCAGATCGCCGGGTTCCGCTACTTCAACGTGTACGGCCCGCGCGAGACGCACAAGGGCCGCATGGCGTCGGTCGCGTTCCACAACTTCAACCAGTTCCGCGCGGAAGGCAAGGTCAAGCTGTTCGGCGAGTACAACGGTTATGCGCCGGGCGAGCAGACGCGCGACTTCGTGTCGATCGAGGATGTCGCGAAGGTGAACCTGTTCTTCTTCGATCATCCGGAGAAGTCGGGCATCTTCAACCTCGGCACCGGCCGCGCACAACCGTTCAACGACATCGCGTCGACGGTCGTGAACACGCTGCGCGCGCTCGACGGCCTGCCGCCGCTGACGCTCGCGCAGCAGGTCGAGCAGGGGCTGATCGAATACGTACCGTTCCCGGATGCGCTGCGCGGCAAGTACCAGTGCTTCACGCAGGCCGACCAGACGAAGCTGCGTGCTGCCGGCTACGACGCGCCGTTCCTGACGGTGCAGGAAGGTGTCGACCGTTACGTGCGTTGGCTGTCCGGCCAGGTTTAAGTCCGCGCGTCGCATCGCTAGACTGGGTCTCACGGTCGGCAGCCGCCGACCGTTTTTCATCGGAGATCCAGCACATGATCAGGAAATGGTTTGCCGCCGCAGCGATGTTCGGCGCGATCGCGTCGGCCTGGGCGGCCGTCGACGTCAACACCGCGAACGAGGATGCACTCGTCGGTATCAAGGGCATCGGTCCCGCGCGGGCAAAGGCGATTCTCGACGAGCGCGGCGCACGCGGCCCGTTCAGGAATGCAGACGATCTTGCATCGCGCGTGAAAGGCATGGGCGGCCATACGGTCGAGCGCCTTCAGCAGGAGGGGTTGACGATCGGCGCAGCAGGCTCGGGTGCGCAGGCACCCGCCGCGGGCAAGCCCACGGCAGTGAAACCTGCCGCGGCGCCCGCCCGCACTGCGCAGAAGTAACGCTCGCGAGGCGAAGGGCTCCTTCAGTCGCCGTCGTTGCGACGGCTTCCCGCGGCATGCCGCGGGTTTTTTGCGTGCATGCTGCACGCGCACGATCGTGAATCGCGGGCACGCCTATTCCACCGTCGCAATGGGGGTTGCCGGCGCGAGCCCCGGCGCTGGTTTACAATCAATCGATTGATCAGCCTCGCACTCACGGTATCTCCATGGCTTACAAAACTATCGAAGACACGATCGGCAACACGCCGCTCGTGCAACTGGTCCGCCTGCCGGACGACGAGATTCGCGCACGCAACAACGTGTTGCTCGCCAAGCTGGAAGGCAACAATCCGGCCGGTTCCGTGAAGGATCGCCCTGCGCTGTCGATGATCAACAAGGCCGAGGCGCGCGGCCGCATCAAGCCGGGCGATACGCTGATCGAGGCGACGAGCGGCAATACGGGCATCGCGCTCGCGATGGCCGCGGCGATCCGCGGTTACAAGATGGTGCTGATCATGCCGGAGGACCTGTCGGTCGAGCGTCGCCAGAGCATGGCCGCTTACGGTGCCGAAATCATCCTGACGCCGGTAAAGGGCGGGATGGAACTGGCGCGCGACCTCGCGGAGCAGATGCAGCGCGAAGGCAAGGGCGTGATCCTCGATCAGTTCGGGAACCCCGACAACCCGCTCGCGCACTACGAAGGAACGGGCCCGGAGATCTGGCGCGACACCGAGGGGCGCGTCACGCACTTCGTGTCGGCGATGGGCACGACGGGCACGATCATGGGCACGTCGCGTTTTCTGAAGGAACAGAATCCGGCGATCGAGATCGTTGGCGCGCAGCCGGAAGAAGGGTCGCGCATCCCGGGCATTCGCAAGTGGCCGGAGGCCTATATGCCGACGATCTTCGATCGCAGTCGCGTCGATCGCGTCGAGAGCGTGAGCCAGGCCGCGTCCGAAACGATGGCGCGCCGGCTCGCGGCCGTCGAAGGCATCTTTGCCGGCATCTCGTCGGGTGGCGCATGCGAAGTCGCGATGCGCATCGCGCGCCAGGTGGAGAACGCGACGATCGTGTTCATCGTCTGCGATCGCGGCGACCGATACCTGTCGACCGGCGTGTTTCCTGCCTGAGCCGGAACGGCATCGGCAGGATCACGCGATAAAAAAGCGCCGCACGAGCGGCGCTTTTTCTTTGCGCGGGCCGAGCTTACTGCGCTGGTGCTTCCGTGTCCGCCGCGGGCAGCGGCAGCGCGCCGCTCGCTTCCATCTGCGCCTTCACGGCTTCGCCGAGCTGGTACACGGTGAGCGCGTAGAAGAAGCTGCGGTTGTAGCGCGTCAGCACGTAGAAGTTCTTGAGGCCGAGCATGTACTCGGTTGCGCGCCCCGGCGACGGCAGATCGACCACGGTCACCGGCGTGCCGGCTTCGGTGGTGATATTGACCGTCGGCTCGTTGAGCGTCATGCCGGCGCGCAGCAGCTGCGACAGTGCCCAGTGCGGTTCGGGCTGGCCGTCCGCGGCCGCCTGGGCGATGCCGAGGCTGCCCGTGTCGGGCGTGATCCGCCAGACCACCGGGCGGTCGGTTTCCCAGCCGTGCTGCTTCAGGTAGTTTGCGACGCTGCCGATCGCATCGGCAGGACTGCTGCGCAGATCGACGTGGCCGCCGCCGTCGTAGTCGACCGCATACTCGCGGATGCTGCTCGGCAGGAACTGCGGGATGCCGATCGCACCCGTGTACGAGCCGAGCACGGTGGTCGGGTCGAGCTGGTTGTCGCGGGTCCAGACGAGGAAGTCCTCGAGGTTCTTGCGGAACGTGGCCTGGCGGCTGTCGCGATTCGGCGTGTCCGGGTAGTCGAACGTGAGCGTCGTCAGCGCATCGAGCACGCGGAAGTTGCCCATGTAGCGGCCGTAGATCGTTTCGACGCCGATGATGCCGACGATCACCTCGGGCGGCACGCCAAATTCCTCGGACGCGCGCTGCAGCGTTGCCCGGTTCGCCTTCCAGAATTTCACGCCCGCGTTGATGCGGATCGGTTCGATGAAGCGCGAACGATAGACGCTCCAGTTCTTCACCGAAGGCGTCGGCGCCGGCTTCACGAGTTTCACGGCCGTGGCCGAGTAGCTGACGCGCGAGAACAGCGCGTGCAGGCTTGCGGAATCGAAGCCGTTGCGGCTCACCATCTCGTCGATGAACGCATCGACCTTCGCGTTGCTCGCGTAACGCTGCGGAACGATCTCCTCTTCGAAGGTCTGGCCCGGCGGCGTCGGCTGCTGCGGTTGCGCCTGCGCGACGAGCGTGCCGGGAGACTTCGCAGGCTGTGTTTGCGCGGCGGCGGGTGCGGCGGCCAGGGTAGCGGCGACGGCAGCGGCAACGAGCGGAACGCGAACGCGGAACAGTGCGGAGAGAAGGGCGGCAGGCTTGCTGGAATTCATGTCGAAGCGGGCGGACAGGGCGATGGGGTTCGGCGCAGTATACCCGACGCACCTTGCGTGCCGGGGCGTAGCAGCGCACCGTTGTGGTAAGTTAGCGGCGAATTCGCGGCAGACGATGGACATCATTGATGGAGACCAGCGGCGCAACCCGCGTCGCGGATGACAGCTTATGGCAACCGCCTTCTATACGCACCCCGACTGCATGCTGCACGAGATGGGGGAATGGCATCCGGAATGCCCGGCCCGACTGTCGGCGATCCAGGATCAGCTGATCGCGAGCCGCATCGACGACCTGATCGTGCACGAAACCGCGCCGTTCGCGAGCGAGGTGGCGCTGGGCCGCGTGCATACGCAGGCCCATATCGACTACATCCGCAGCATGATGCCCGTCGACGGCTACGTCGAGATCGATCCCGACACGCTGATGAACCGCGACACGTGGCGCGCCGCGCTGCGTGCGGCTGGCGCCGCGATCGCGGCGACCGACGCGGTGATCGAAGGCCGCTACGCGAATGCGTTCTGCAGCGTTCGGCCGCCCGGCCATCACGCGGAACCCGCGCGCGCGATGGGCTTCTGCTTCTTCAACAACGTCGCGATCGCCGCGCGGCACGCGCTCGACGTGCACGGCCTCGAGCGGGTCGCGATCATCGATTTCGACGTGCACCACGGCAACGGCACCGAAGCCGCGTTCGCGAACGACGAGCGCGTGCTGATGTGCAGCTTCTTCCAGCATCCGCTGTACCCGTTCTCGGGCGCCGATCACCAGGCGCCGAACATGGTCAACCTGCCGATGCCTGCGCGCAGCAACGGGATGGCGATCCGCGAAGCGGTCGACATGTTCTGGCTGCCGCGTCTCGACGCGTTCAAGCCGCAAATGCTGTTCGTGTCGGCCGGTTTCGACGCGCATCGCGAGGACGACATCGGCAACCTCGGTCTCGTCGAATCCGATTTCGAATGGCTGACCGCCCAGGTCGTCGACGTCGCGCGCCGGCATGCGCAGGGTCGCATCGTGAGCTGTCTCGAGGGCGGCTACAACCTGTCGGCACTCGGGCGCAGCGTGGTCGCGCACCTGCGCGTGCTGGCCGGCATCTGACCGGCAGCGGATCGGCGCGCGCTCAGCGCGCCGGCACGTGCGCGTGAATCCACGCGATCAGCGCATCGATCACGCGGTCGCGCTCGAGATCGTTCATCGTTTCGTGGAACCCGCCTTCGTATAGCGTCAGCGTGCGATCGGGCGAGCCGACACGGGCGCCGAACGCGCGGCTTCCATCGGGTTCGGTCAGCTTGTCCTCGGTGCCGTGATAGACGAGCACCGGCACGCGCAGCGCACCGCGACCGTGCTCGATGCGCGCCATCGCATCGAGGATTTCGGCGCCGGTGCGCGCCGGCACCGCGCCGTGGTGCACGAGCGGATCGGCGCGATTGGCGGCGACGACGGCCGGATCGCGCGACAGCAGCGCCGCATCGATCCTGATTGCAGGGAAGCTCGGCCACACGCGGCTGATGAAGCGGCTCATCGCGAGCATCCAGCGCGGCACGTCGCGTCCCGGCGCGAGCGCCGGGCTCGACAGCACGAGGCCTGCCAGCGCGTGGCCGCGAGCCGGCACGCGTTCGATCGCATACAGCGCCGCGACGGCGCCGCCCATGCTGTGCCCCATCAGGAAGAGCGGCGTGGCGCCGCGGGCGGCTTCGGCAACCAGCGCATCCGCATCGTTCAGGTAATCGTCGAAACACTCGACCCATGCGCGTTTGCCGGGCGACTGGCCGTGCCCGCGCAGATCGATCGCCAGCACGTCGATGCCCGCCGCGTTCAATCTGGCCGCGAGCGCCGCGTAACGGCCCGCATGCTCGGCGAGGCCGTGGACGAGCGCGATCGTCGCAAGCGGCGGCAGCGTGCCGTCGCCGGCCGGCCAGCGATACGACGCCAGTTCGAGCCCGTCCGCGGTACGCAGCCGGCCCATCCGCGGGGCGGGCGGCGATACCGGGCCCGATGCCGAGGTGGCGGCGGGTGCGGCGGCCTGCGTGGTGGTGGCGGTCATCTGGCGGGTCCCCTGTCTCGTTGGCATCGGTGTTCCGGATCATAGTCGCGGTAGCCGCGCGGCGGCCCAGCAGCGCCCCTCTAATTTCGTCTGGTTATGAAAAGATCGAAATCGATTATTAAGTGGAATGAGGCGTTTGCGGTAAAATCGCCGGCTATTCCAGATGCTTCGGCGGCCGACTGGCGGGCCTCGCCAGCCGGCCGCCGTTTTGTTTACATGATCGAATTACGCAATCTGTCGCAGCGTTTTCCCGGGCCGACCGGCTGGGTCGACGCATTGCACAACGTCAATCTGAGGATCCCGCAGGGAGAGGTGTTCGGCATCATCGGCCGAAGCGGCGCCGGCAAGAGCACGCTCGTGCGCACCATCAACCTGCTCACGCGGCCGACCGAAGGCAATGTCGTCGTCGGGGGACGCGATCTCACGCTGCTGTCGTCCGGCGCGCTGCGCGAAGCGCGCCGCGAAATCGGCATGATCTTCCAGCACTTCAATCTGCTGTCGTCGCGCACGGTGTTCGACAACGTCGCGCTGCCGCTCGAGCTGGCCGGCGCGAGCCGTGCCGAGATCGAGGCGGCGGTGCTGCCGCTGCTCGACCTCGTCGGGCTGTCCGCGCAGAAGGATCGCTATCCGGCGCAGATCAGCGGCGGCCAGAAGCAGCGCGTCGGCATCGCCCGCGCGCTCGCGAGCAAGCCGAAGGTACTGCTGTCGGACGAAGCGACGTCGGCGCTCGACCCCGAGACCACGCGCGCGATCCTCGACCTGCTGAAGCGCATCAACCGCGAGCTCGGCCTGACGATCGTGCTGATCACGCACCAGATGGAAGTCATCAAGCAGGTGTGCGATCGCGTGGCGGTGCTCGACGCGGGCCGCGTGGTCGAAGAGGGCCGCGTGATCGACGTGTTCCTGCAGCCGCATCACGAAGTGACGCGCGCGCTGATCGGCGACGTGATCGCGCAGGAACTGCCGCCGGCGCTGAAGGCGCGCGTGGCCGAGCGGCTGAAGACGGGCAGCGGGCATCTGCTGCGGCTCGCGTTCACCGGCTCGGGTGTCGATCAGCCGATCCTGTCGGAGACGATCCGCCGGTACGAACTCGATTTCAACATCCTGCATGGCCAGATCGACGAGATCCAGGGGCAGGCGTTCGGGTCGCTCGCGGTGCTCGCGGGCGGCGAACCGGGCAAGGTCGGGCAGGCGCTCGCGTTCCTGCGCGAGCAAGGTGTGGTGGTAGAGGAGCTTTCGTATGTTGAGTGAGATGTTCGATATGTTCGTGCAGTCGTTCTGGGAGACGCTGATCATGGTCGGCATCTCGGGGGCGGTCGGCGCGCTCGTCGGGCTGCCGCTCGGCGTGCTGCTCTACCTGACCGACCGCCAGGGCGTGCTGCAGAACCTCGGCGTGAATCGCGTGCTCGGCGGCATCGTGAACGCGGTGCGCTCGACGCCGTTCATCATCCTGCTGGTCGCGGTCATACCGTTCACGCGGCTCGTCACGGGGTCGTCGATCGGCACGGCCGCAGCGGTCGTGCCGCTGACGCTCGCGGCCGCACCGTTCGTCGCGCGGCTGGTCGAGACCGCGCTGCGCGAAGTCGACCGCGGGCTGATCGAGGCCGCCCAGTCGATGGGTGCGACGACCTCGCAGATCGTGTTCAAGGTGCTGCTGCCCGAATCGCTGCCGGGCATCGTCGCGGGCCTGACGATCACGTTCGTGTCGCTCGTCGGCTATTCGGCGATGGCCGGTGCGATCGGCGGCGGCGGGCTCGGCGATCTCGGGATCCGCTACGGCTACCAGCGCTATCTGCCGGAAGTGATGTGGACAGTCGTCGCGATCCTGATCGTGTTCGTGCAGATCGTGCAGTCGTTCGGCGACTGGCTCGTGCGCCGGCTGAGCCACAAGTAAAACGACATTCATTCGTTGGGGGATAGGATGCAACGACGCTTCATGCTGAAGTTCGCGGCCGCATTCGGCGCGGCCGCACTGTTCGCGAGCGCGCACGCGCAGACCGAAACCATCAAGGTGGGCGTGACGGGCGGCCCGCACGCGCAGATCATGGAGGTGGTGAAGAAGGTCGCGGCCAAGGGCGGCCTCGACATCCGCGTCGTCGAATTCTCGGATTACGTGCAACCGAACGCGGCGCTCGCGTCGGGCGATCTCGACGCGAACAGCTACCAGCACGATCCGTATCTGCAGGCGCAGGTGAAGGATCGCGGCTACAAGCTGATCAAGGTCGCGGAGACCGTCACGTTCCCGATGGGCATCTATTCGAAGCGGGTGAAGTCGCTGGCCGAGTTGAAGCCGGGCGCGCGCATCGCGGTGCCGAACGATCCGACCAACGGCGGCCGTGCGCTGCTGTTGCTGCAGAAACAGGGGCTCCTGAAGCTGCGCGCGGACGCCGGGCTGAAGGCGACGCCGCTCGACATCGTCGACAACCCGCGCAAGCTGAAGATCGTCGAGCTCGATGCGGCGCAGATTCCGCGCTCGCTCGGCGACGTCGACGCGGCCGCGATCAATACCAACTACGCGATGGAAGCGGGGTTGAAACCGAAACAGGATGCGATCGCGATCGAGGGCCCGACTGGCCCGTACGCGAACATTCTCGCGATTCGCGAGGCCGACCGGGGTAAGCCGTGGGTCGCGAAGCTGGTCGCGGCTTATCATTCCGCGGAAGTGAAGCAGTTCATCGAACAGAAGTTCGGCGGCGCGGTGATCGCCGCCTGGTAACACGTGATGCGGGGCGCGCCCGGTGACGATTAGAGTCGATGATCGAAAACCCGGGCTTTGCGTCCGGGTTTTTTCTCTTTTAAAATAGAACGACCGTTCGCTATTGCCGGCGCGCCGGAGAGGCGCGCTATCCTCGATAGCCGCGATGGATTGGTCCGCTTGGCCGCGCAGTCATGAGGCCTCGCTATAGAATGGCCTCTGGTCGTATTCGTAACTTTGGAGCGTGTGCATGAAAATCCTGGTGCCAGTGAAAAGAGTGGTCGATTACAACGTGAAGGTCCGCGTGAAGTCGGACAACACGGGCGTCGACATCGCGAACGTG